>JBBQSR010000483.1:0-3257 GCA_038234855.1 Ktedonobacterales bacterium
GGCACGACGGCACGGCCCTGGCGACCAAGGCGGGCGCGGGTACGGGACTTTACATCGTCACCATCGCCGCCGTCAAAGCACCACCGCAACTGATCGACTGGGGCGAGCACACCGGGCTGAGTTGGTCCACGCCGGACCCCAACACCCAGGTGCTCGCCCCCTGAAACCTGAATGTGAGAAGGAACGCTACCCATGACGATAGACGACACCAACGACGCCGCCTTTGGCGAAGACGCGGACGACACCGCCACCTTCGCCCAACTCGATGAACTGGAAAAGCTCGAAACCCTCATCGACTATATGGAGGAATTGGGTATCACGACGCTAGCCGAGGCGCAGACCCGCTATGCCGCCCTCGAAGCGGCCATCAACTCGGGCCAAGTCACGGAATAGCCCCCCACGTGAAAGGAAGGGATCACTATGCTCGCCTTACGGGTCATCCTCGCGCTGGTCGCTGGCTATCTGCTCGGCTCCATTCCCTCGGGCTTGCTCATCGGACGGGCGCTGGGCATCGACGTGCGGGCGACGGGCAGCGGCAAGACGGGGGCCACGAATGTGCTGCGCAGCGCAGGCTGGGGCGCGGGCCTCTCAGTGGCGCTGGCCGACATCTTGAAAAGCATCGTCGCCATCACCCTGGCACAGCACCTTTTCGCGCCGCCGTCCGCGCCCTTCACGGCGGTGGGCAGCGCGTGGGTGGCGGCGCTGACGGGGCTGGCGGTCATCGTGGGACACAACTATCCCATCTATGTCGGCTTCAAGGGGGGGCGCGGTGTGGCGACGACGGGCGCGATGATGTTGGCGCTCTCGTGGCCGGTGGCACTGGTCGCGCTGATCTTCTTTATCATCCCCATCGCTTACACGCGCTATGTCTCGCTCGGCTCGATGGTCGGCGCGATGTCGGCTCCCTTCCTCTTCCTTTTGTACGCGAAGTTCGTGCTGGCACACGGTGGCGCGGTGCCGCCCTATACCTGGCCAAATTTCTTCGCCTTCCTGGTGGCGGGGGTGGCCGTGCTGCTGACGCACCGCGACAACATCCAGCGCATCCGCCAGGGCAACGAACGCCGCTTGGGCGAGCGCGCCACCCCCGTCGCCGTCTAGCGCGACGCGCGCGGCCAGTGCGCCACGAGAGGGCCAGCGGGTGAACCCCCTGGCCCTTCCCCAGTCTAGGCGCTTCACCCCATGGCAGCGGCCAGCAGCCAGCGCAACCCAATGGGGAAGACGCGGCTCCAACTGGCCTCGGTGTGGCCGTAGCCCGCTGCCTCGTGGTAGGCCACCGCGCCGCCGCGCTCGGCTAGCAGCGCCGCCAGCGCGCGAGCTTGTCCGAGCCGTTGCACCTCGCCATAGCCAAAGTCGCCATGGCTGATGAAGATGCGTTCGGGGCCAGCCCAGCCCGCCGCCAGGGTCGCGATCGCGTCGTAGCTGTCGCCGTGCCAGGGCGAGCAGCAGACGCCCCCCGCGAAGCCGCCCGCCGGATCGAGCAACAGTTGCAGCGCGAAGGATGCCGCGTTCGATGTGCCGACCAGCCAGTGCCGCGTCACGCCATAGGTCGCGCTGATGTGGGGCACCAGCGCCTCCGCGAACCACGCCCGCGCCGCCGCGTTCAGCACCCCCGACCGCAGGAACTCCGCTGGACGCCGTGGGCCGCCGCTCGCCACCGCGACGACGAGCAGGGGCGGGGCAGCCCCCGCGCGTGTCAGGTCGTCAGTCACCGCTGGGAAGTCGAGGCCAGGTCCCGCGAAGGTGGCACCATCCAGCACATAAAGCGCGTCGCGATAGGTCGCCCCAGGCGCGAAGAGGCGCACCCGCCGCGTCGGGGTGGCGAGCGTTGGCGTCGGGATCGGCACCTCCGCCAAAAGCGACGACAGCGGCACCCCCGGCGTGGGCAACGGCGGCAGGGCTGGCCCACGCAACTGGTCGTCGTGTCGCCACGAGGGCAGCGATGCCCGCAAAAAGCGAGCATCCGTCCCGATGCGCAGCCACGAGCAGACCGTCGGCGGCAGGGGCGGCGCGGCGACATCCGCCCCCCAGAGGTCACATTCTTCCAGATAGCGCAGCGGTGCGGGGTGCGCCATCCATTCCCCCTGGTAGCGGAGCGGGGCGTCGGGGGGCATGCCCTCCCACAGCAGCGTCAGCGTGCCATCGGCGTGGATGATGGGCGAGCGCATGGCATCGGTGAGCCGTTCGGGGTGCGCCACCAGTTCGGCGAAGGTGATCAAACTCGTGCTCCTCATGGGCGGGTGCTTCCCGCATCATAGCGCATGCGCGCCTGGCATGCGGGCATTGTGCACCTTGCCTATTGGCGCGGTGCCTGGCCTTCCGTATACTGGGGCCAAAGACGACCGCCGCGTCGGCACCCACACCGCACGCGGATGAAGGGGAGCCATATGCGCGCAACACACGCCATCGCTCGCACACCCGCCCGTTCGCTGGCACGGGGCATCACCACGCAAACCATGGGCGCACCGGATGTGGACCTGGCCTGCGAGCAACACGCGAGCTACGTCGCCGCGCTGCGCCAATTGGGCGTCGATGTGACCGTGCTCGACGCCGACGAGGCGTACCCCGATAGCTGCTTCGTCGAAGACCCCGCCGTCATCTTCAATGGCGTCGCCATCATCACGCGGCCCGCCGCGCGCTCGCGCTCGGGCGAGGTCGGGGCCATCCGCGAGGTGCTGGCGGCGCGCATGCCCACCATTGAGCTCGGCGGCGGCGAAGACGTGCGGATGGATGGCGGCGATGTGCTGCCCTGCGGCACCAACGTGCTGGTGGGCCAGTCGGGCCGCACCAACCATATGGGGCTGAAGCGGCTGACGGCGCGGCTGCGCGAGGTGGCCCCGGCCCTCTCGGTAGCGGGCGTGCCCATCAGCGGTGTGCTGCACCTCAAGACCGGCATGACCGCCCTCACCGACCGCCTCTTGCTGCGCCACCCCCTCTGCAAGATGGAGAGCCGCTTCTCCTTCGCGCGCACCTTCGTTTTGCCGCGCGAGCAAGGGTACGCGGCGAATGTGCTGCCCATCAACGACGGCGTCATCATCGCCAAGGGCTACCCGATGGTGACGACCCTCGCCCATGAATACTACGACACCGTCATCGAGGTCGACATGAGCGAGTTTCACCGCATGGACGGCAGCCTCACCTGTCTCTCGCTGCGCTGGTGAGCGCCCGCCACAGGCTACCCTTGGCGCTGATGTGGTAATTTTGCGCAACGTTGCCCCTGGCCGCCCGCCTTCCTCGCGCGCATGATATAGTCAAAGCAT
>JBBQSR010000484.1:0-3251 GCA_038234855.1 Ktedonobacterales bacterium
TCATTGGTGACGCCCCGAAGGGTAAGAAATACATTCTGAATGGACGGCACCGCTGGATTACGCCAATGCAAAATGTAGAAGCGCAGCGCCTTAGCCGCGCGCGAACCAATCTTGACCGGACGCTCTTTGCGCCCCTTGCCAAAAACCAGCGCGTACCCCTGGTCGAGATGCACATCATCGAGCGTTAGCCCGCACAATTCGCCCGCCCGCATGCCTGTATCCAGCAGCGTGAGGAAAATGGCCTGGTCGCGCGCCCCAATTTCGGTACGCGGATTGAGTGATGTCACGACATCGGCGATTTCCTCAGCACAGAGAATATCTTGCACCTTCTTCGCTGCCTTGGGAATCTTCAACCGAGCGAGAATCGGTTCGGTCGTGTACAGTTCATCGCAGAGCCACGATGAAAACCCACGCAGCGCCCGCACATAGGTGCCAATGGTGAAGTCCGAGAGATGCTTTTCTCGTGAGGGCATCGTTGGGTGGTCCTCATAAGTACCCCGTCCTTTCAGATAGAGAATGTAGGCACGCACCTGGTCGAGGGTGAAGTTTTGGAGCGTTGCCGATAGCCCTTGCTGTTCGAGCCAGCGACCATAGTACGTCACCCCATGCCCGTACCATTCGGCCAAGCGTGGCGATTTACCCTCCGCTAGTTTGTTGTTTGACATGAGCACCAACAGTTCGTTGAGCGTCAAGTCCGTTTTCTTCATCCGTTCCCACCTTGTTTTCGGTTTGGCATCACGCTTTGCGGGTGAGTGCTGCGCCGATTGATCATCTGTTCTCATGGTACGTTTTCCTCTCTTGGGTTGCAAAAAAGTGTGATGCGGGTGTAACCTACTTGTGACCTGAGTGTGACCTAGATGTGACCTCCGTGTGACCTTGAAAATAGGTCGAATCAGTCAGCCCGGCAAAAGTAAGCACGAAAAAACCCGCTTGTAGAGCGGGCTGATAGCATACGTTCAGAGTTAGAAAACCAGGGTGGCTTTTAATCGCAGGGTCGCGGGTTCGAGCCCCGCCGGGCGCACCCTCGAGAAGTGGCTCTACCAGCGGATTCGCTGAGTAGGGCCACTTCTCTTTTTCGCCACAAAACCCCGTTTGACCACAATTTTGACCACAACTGGCCCACCTGCCAAACTTCTCTTCACAATGAGAAAGGGCACAGCTCGTACATCGGCACTCCCTTTGTTTCGCGGTAAGACTATGCGATAATCACTCATTGTGGCGCTGCCATAAAAGAGGGTACAATGCTTAAGGGTTTAGCCGTAAGTAGGTACGCGTAACTTGCGATACCACAAGAACAGAAGGAGTGGCATATGCAACTTGAGGAAATCACTCACGCAAAGATCATCCAGATTATGCCCGCTCCCCCCGGCTGGGAAGCCGTATGGGGTGATTCCTATGAGCCGAAAAAAGGCGAAACGGGGTTCCGTACCGAGTTAGTCGCTTGTTGGGCATTAGTTGAGGTGAATAATCGCCGACTCGTCACCTCATTGCTGCCTGATTTAGAGAGCGGCGAGCTGCGGATACTGGTCGAGAATGAATATTTCCTCGGCTATCGCTATCCGAGCGAAACAACGAATTGGACTGAGCGTGCGACCGAGCGCCGCTCCACCGTTGACCAGCAGCTAAGCAAAGCCGATCAAACACCGAACACGTAACGGCTTGCTCACACTTGCTTTTGAACCGAGATGATATATACGCTATCATCTCGGTTCATTCTGTTGGGAGAGGACCGCATCGCCGCGAATCACCTGAGGGCTTAGATGGCGCGCCCTACGAACCATGGGGTAAACGACCCAAGCAGCGGTTGCAGCACGGCGAACCACTGATCGGCCATGTGCGCGTAGCCCCGATCGTTGGGGTGCACACAATCCGCCAGATCGCTCAGGCCGACCGTGTGCTGCATGTCTACCACGCGGATGGGGGGCACGTGTCCAACAAAGCTGGCGGCGATGGCCGGGATGCGGGCATTATAATCGGCCACCTGTGGCGCGAAGACACAGAGCGGCGTGATCTGCGCGACGATGATCTGCACCTGGGGCAGCACGCTGAAGATCTGGCGCAACAGGCGTCGCAGCCGTTCGGCAGCGGCGGCTGGCGCGAGATGGCCGCCGATATCATTCGTGCCGATATGCAGCAAAATGATCTGCGGCTGATAGGTCTGGAGCCATTGGTCGAGGTATGGCAACAGATCGCGAATCATATAGCCGGAATGACCCTCATTGGCGCGGTCGATCCAGCTAGGTCCGGCGTCGCTTGAGCCGACGAAATCAACAGCGTCATACTGCTGGCGCAACAGCTCCCACAGGCGGGTGCGGTAGCCGCCCCCATCGGTCGAACGCGCGCCATAGGTGATGGAATCGCCCAATAACATGACGCGCACGGGAGCCTGGGCAGGGGCCAGACGTGGTGCCGCCGCTGTGACGGATCTGCCGACGGATGCCCCAATGGGGAGCACCCCCGCGTTCGATGCTCCGTTGGACGAATTCCAGACGCCACACGCACAGGTGACCAAGGTAATGAGGAGCAATAATCGACGCATGATGGCGACCCTCTTTTGCGGGGTTGTACCCTCTATAGTAATGGCGCGAGCGGGGCCGTGTCAATGGCGGTGGTCACATCTCACCCCTATTATTGACCATAACGAGAGGGGAGGGAGGTGCGACTCATGCTCAGGTCTAACTGGCATCCCCCGCTGCGGCGTCGCGCTCTGGCGTCGTCGCCATCGTGGTGGAGGGGGGATCGCTCGCGGGGAACGACGCATCCGACGCCACATCGATGGGGTCTGTGTCGGGGTCGATCTGCGACGGGCCGAGATCGCCGCCCTGCTGGGTAGCATCAGGCGTAGTCGGCAGCGGCTGAGCGTCGGTCGGGTTCATCAGCTTAGTGCCTCTTTCCATCTGGGTACGGTGTGGGGACACCAAGTGAGGAACACGCAGCACGGCGTGTGCCAGTCACGAGTGGTCGCCCTGTGCTATGGTCTAAGGGAAATCCGATCGGGAGGGCTACGAAACTGTGGATATGCGGCAATTAGGGACATCGGGGTTGCGCGTCGCGCCGCTCTGCCTCGGCGGCAACGTCTTTGGCTGGACGATCGATACACCGACCTCCTTCGCCGTCTTGGATGCGTATGTCGCGGGCGGCGGCAACTTCATCGACACGGCGGATGTGTATGCGCGCTGGATTCCCGGCGGCCAGGGCGGCGAGTCCGAAACGGTGCTGGGGCAGTGGCTGGCGGCGCGCGGCAACCGTGG
>JBBQSR010000485.1:0-3246 GCA_038234855.1 Ktedonobacterales bacterium
TGCTGGGGGGCGCGCAGGGAACGGCGCTGGTGCCCTCTGGGGCCAGCACGGGCGCGCACGAGGCCGTGGAACTGCGTGACGGCGACAAGAAGCGCTATGGCGGCAAGGGCGTGCTCACCGCTGTCGCCAACGTCAACAGCACCATCCAAGAGCGCCTGACGGGCATCGACGCGCAGCAGCAGACCCTGCTGGATGCCATCCTCATCGAGCTAGATGGCACGCCGAATAAGTCGAATCTGGGGGCCAATGCCATCCTGGGCGTGTCGCTGGCCATCGCTCGCGCGGCGGCGGCGGAACTGCACCAGGAACTGTATCGCTACCTGGGTGGCGTGGCGGCGCAAACGCTGCCCGTGCCGATGATGAACATCCTCAATGGTGGCAAGCATGCCGAAAACTCGACCGATTTCCAAGAATTCATGGTGCTGCCCGTCGGCGCGGCCAGCTTCGCCGAGGCGACGCGCATGTGCGTGGAGGTCTATCAGGCGCTGAAAAAGGTGCTGCACGACCGTGGCAAAAACACGAATGTCGGCGATGAGGGCGGCTTCGCGCCAGCGCTCGACTCGAACCGCGACGCGCTGGAAACCATCGTCACCGCCATCGGTGCGGCGGGCTACACCGCCGGACGCGACATCTTCTTGGGGATGGATGTGGCGGCGACGGAACTGTACCAGGGCGGCAACTATGTGCTGGCGCGCGAGGGCCGCACCCTTTCCTCCACCGAGATGGTGAGCCTCTATGAGCAGTGGGTCGGCGAATACCCCATCATCTCCATCGAGGACGGCCTGGCCGAAGATGACTGGGATGGCTGGCAATTGCTGACGCAGCGGCTGGGCGCGCGGACGCAACTGGTCGGCGACGACCTCTTCGTCACCAACACGGCGCGGCTCAAACGTGGCATCGACAGCGACACGGCCAATGCCATCTTGGTCAAGCTGAACCAGATCGGCACGCTCAGCGAGACGCTGGCCTCCATCGAGATGGCCAAGCGCGCCCGCTATGCCGCCGTCGTCTCGCATCGCTCTGGCGAAACCGAGGACACCACTATCGCTGATCTCGTCGTCGCCACCAACGCGGGCCAGATCAAGACCGGTGCCCCTGCCCGCTCTGAGCGCGTTGCCAAGTATAACCGCTTGCTCGCCATCGAGCAAGATCTGGGCGACATCGCGCGCTACGCGGGTTGGTCGGCCTTCTACAACGTGCGCGATCTGTCGCACCGCGGGTAGGAGTGGCCCCAGGACGGTGGGCGTTTTCCCACCGCTCGCCGTCCCGTGGCGACCTCGCTACGATGCTCAAGGTTTTGCCCCCCTCCCCAGCGAAGGGAAGAGGGGGCAAACACTAGCGCCCGAAGATGCGCGCTTGACGCTGCTGGAATGCGCCTTGCAGCGTGCTCTGCGGGAAATAGAGCGCGTTGCCGGTGTTGGCATAATGATATAGCGACGCACGGAAGATGCTCATCATTGCTCCCTGGATCAAGGTCAACAGAATGACCGCGATGGCGAAGAGGGCTACCCCCGCCACCAAGACGATACTCGCGTTCGTCACCGAATAGATGCTGAATGTGACGCCGCCGATCACCACGCCCAGCGCCAGCAGCGCCAGCATCAAGATGCCGCCGATGCTAAAGTTGCCGATGAGCTGGCTGCCCCATGTCTGTTGCAGCAATTTCGCGCTCCGCTTGATTCCCGCAATCGGGCTGATGTTTTCGACCACCAGCACGGGGATGACCAGAAACGTGGCGATGCCCCAGGCCAAACCGGCGAAGCCAGCGACGAAGCGCGTCAGCAGCTCGGCGATGCCACCCTCGCCACTGGCCACACGCCGCAACAGCGCCAGCAGCAGCCCCACGGTGGCGGAGATGACGGCATAGCCAAAGATGTTGCCCAGGCGCGCATTCGCCCCCGCGAAGCCGTCGCGCACCGTGGCGGTCTGGCCCGCCAGCCCGCGCAGCACCGCGCTGGTGAGCGCGACGTTGGCATAGATCGTCACGATGGCCATGGCCAGGTAATAGAGGAAGAGGATGCCAAAGCCCGCGGCTTGTTGCCCCGTTGTCAGTGAATTCGAGCCGCGCGCAACCTGATCAAAGACGCCCGTCGTGAGCTGTGCCACGACCAGTGCCGCGCCAAAGATCCCGGTGATGACCGCTGCGCCAATCAGCGACAGCAATGGAAAGGCCAGCAACTGGCGATTCTTTTGCAAAATGCCCCAACTGGCTTTGATGAGTTCCCAACCTTGGCTCCAGCTACGAAACATGGTGAAACCTTCGATGCGGTGGCGGGGTGCCGTCCCCTTGGTGAATCGATGGCAGACGAGCGGGTAGCGAAGTCCCTCAGTTCATTTCCCTTGGTTTGCTTCCCATTATAGCAGCCCATGAAACCCTAGCCCAGCCTAGCCCATTTGGTCCTGATGTGACGACAGAGGGCATCCGATTCATATATAGTAGGGGGAGCAAATGTTACAATAGGTGCAACACAGGCCAACCCGCTCAGCAGAGAAAGAGGCGTCACGCATGTGGCAGCAACCACCCACCCATCAACCCAAGGTCCTGGTCGTCGATGACAGTTGGACGTACCTGACCTTCGTCGCCTCATTGCTCACCGGGAATGGCTACAACGTCATCACCGCCGTCGACGGTGACGAAGCCATCGAAAAGACCGTGATGGAGCGCCCGGATTGCCTGGTGCTAGACGTAGTGCTGCCGCGCCAAAACGGCTTCCAAGTCTGCCGCAAGTTGAAACAGATGGAAGCCGTCCGCCACATCCCCATCATCATGGTCAGCAGCAAAAACACCCCACTGGATCGCCACTGGGGCATGCAGCAGGGTGCCGACATCTACCTCGAAAAGCCCTTCACCGAGGGTGACCTGCTCGCCAGCGTTCGCAGCGTCACCTCGAAGCCCTACTAAAGGGGGCACGGCGACATTCATAGTACAGTGAGCGAAGGCACGTTCCCACGCTTACCCTGGGGGAAAAAAGGGGGCGCTGTACCAGGAAGAAATGGCTTTCTTCCTGCTCTGCTTGTTGATTTACTCGGTATTGTGTATGCTTCTTCGTCGATGTTAGAGCCTGTTAGGGAGCAGGACTAGGTTTTTGATAGAGCCGATGTTCTAGGAATCGAGTTGCAGCAGCTCGATTGCCAGAACGGGAAGGAAAGTAAGGATGGCTAATTCAACTTGGATGTATTTTACTCCTTATACTTTTGATACAAGTCAGGCATTATCACACTTAAGAAGATTAGTGTACGAATCTG
>JBBQSR010000486.1:0-3235 GCA_038234855.1 Ktedonobacterales bacterium
AAAATCAGCGGGCGACGTTCGGGCGGCAGCCGCTTTTCGGCGACGAGGCGGGTATATTCCGCTTTGCAGCGCCGCGCCCAGGCGACCGTGCGCGTCACCGATTCACGCTGACGCTCTGGCGGGTCGTCCACATGCGTGGGGTCGTCCAGGCAGATGACGACATCCGCGCCATAGCCGATCTGGAGTTGGATGCTTTTTTCGGGCGACAATTGATATTTGCGATCGGACCCCTCCGGCTGGAAGGTGATGCCGCGCTCCGACAGCGTACCGCTTTTGGGATTCGCGCGAATGAGCGAGTAGGCCTGGAAGCCGCCGGAATCGGTGATGATGGGGCGTCGCCAGCCGCTCATGGTGTGCAGCCCGCCCAGTGCCGCCACGGTGGTGGACCCAGGCCGCTGCATCAGGTGGTAGCCGTTCATCACCACCGCGTCGATGCCGCACGCCTCCACATCCGCAGCGTCCAGCCCCTTCACCACGCCCTGCGTCGCGTCGGGCAGGAAGGTCGGCAGGGGCAGCGTGCCGTGCGGCAACGTCAAATGGGGAGTTTCAGGCAGCACCACAAATGGTTCCTTCAATCAGTCAAAATGCTCTCTCAGCATAGCACATGGCGGCGCGGCGGTCGCTCCATTTCCACTACGCTTATTTACCAATGCGTTTGGTAGAGCGCCCGATCTGGCAGCCGCACGGCGGTGAGGATGCCCGTCTCATAGGCCCCAGTGTCGATGCCGATCTTGTTGGGTTGCATCAGCGGCTGTGCGTAGGACCAATGGCCAAACACCACTGGCTTGCCCCAATCATCCGTGCTGACGGTGAAATTGGGCGTGCCCCACATCTTGATCATGGCCGATGTGTGTTGGGCGGACTGGCCCGGACGCAAGCCTGCGTGTACGTAGATCCCATGCTCATCTTCATAATCAAGCAGCGTCTCTTCCATGAAGTGCCCGATCTCGAAGGGGATGTGCCCATCGACCGCGTCCCAGATGTCGAGCGTGCCATCCAGATCCGACGGCGCGGTGAAGCGCTTGCCATCCCAATGGCTCAACCAAGCATCATCATGGTTGCCACGCAGGAAGACGGCATGCGGCAATGTCCGCCCCAGTTCGATCAGGTAGCGGATGGTTGCCAGCGAGTCCTCCCCGCGATCCATATAATCACCCAGAAAGACGATGGTATCGTGCGGAGTGTGGGGCAGCAGCGCCATCAGTTGACGCAACAGCGAAACCTCACCATGGATGTCGCCGATGGCATAGGTGTGAGCGGGGCTATGTTCCTGCACAAAATGCCTCCTTGCGGGCAAAGGCAACGATCAAGCTTCATTGAGTGTACCATCCCATCGCGCCGGAATGTGTTATGCTCAGGGCATCCCACACCAACACTTTTTCGGGGGTTTCCGACGATGCAGATCTCTGAGCGCATCCGCTCAATGCCGCCCTATCATTTCGCCAAGACCGCGCAACTGCTGGCGCAGAAGCGGGCGCAGGGCATCGATGTCATTCCACTGACGATGGGCGATCCCGACCTGCCCACGCCCGATCCGGTGATAGATCGCCTGACCCAGGCGGCGCACGACCCCGCCAACCATCGCTACCCCAGCTATTACGGCTTCCCTGAATTGCGGCAGCGCATGGCGGCGTATTTCGCCCGTCGCTTCGATGTGTCGCTGGACCCCGACCGCGAGATCGCGCTGCTGCTCGGGTCGAAAGAGGGGCTGGCGCATCTGGCGCTGGTGATGCTGGACCCCGGCGATGTCGCGCTCATCCCCGACCCCGGCTACACGACCTATTCCATGGGCACGCTCATCGCCACCGGCCAGCCCGTCACCTTTCCCCTGCTGGCCGAGCGCGGCTGGTTGCCCGACCTCGCCGCCATCCCCGCCGATGTCGCGCGGCGAGCCAAGCTGATGTGGCTCAACTACCCCAACAACCCGACGGGGGCCTCGGCCACGCGCCGCTTCTTCGAGGAAGCCGTCGCCTGGGGCCGCGAATATGATGTGCTGATCGCCCACGACAACGCCTATGCCGATGTCACCTATGGCGATGCCCAGCCGCTGAGCATCTTGCAAATCCCCGGCGCACGCGACATCGCCGTGGAACTGCACTCCTTCTCGAAGTCGTACAACATGGCAGGCTTCCGCGTCGGGATGATCGCGGGCAACGCTGAGGTCGTCGCGGCATTCAGCACCCTCAAAACGCAGATCGACACCGGCATGGTCAACGTGGTGCAACACGCCGCCATGGCCGCGCTGGACCTGCCTGATAGCTGGATTCGGGAGCGCAACGCCATCTATCAGCGCCGCCGCGATGTGCTGCTGGCCGCGTGCCACAAGGCCGGGCTAGACCTCGCCACGCCGGATGCCAGCCTGTATCTGTGGGCGCATGTGCCAGCGGGCGACACCTCGCAGTCCTACACCGACCGGCTCCTGGACGCGACGGGCGTTTTCGTCACCCCTGGCGTCAACTTCGGCCCCCATGGCGAAGGCTATGTGCGCCTCGCCCTCACCGTCCCCGACGACCGCCTAGACGAAGCCGCACGCAGGATCGCCGAGTTTCGCTAGGGACGCAACGACGAGACACAGACGAGGCACAAATGTAGACGAACGATGTGAAGGGCACGAAGCGCAAAAAGATTCCTTTGCTGCTTCGCGTCCGGCTCGACCTTTGTGCCTCGTCCGCCTGCACTCGCTCTGTGTTTTGGCGCTATGCCCGACTCTATTCATCACCTTCTTCCCGATGCCTGAATATTTCAGCCTGAGCAGTTGAACGCCCTTTTTGAGCGCACCTGACCAAGAGGTGCGTCGTTATCAGATTGATATCATCCATGACAGGCATCATTGGCACTAAGCTAAGGCGACCTCTGGTGTTGCCACTGTACCGTGCCGCTAACCAATCGGTGAAGAACAGCAGCAAACCAGCAATTTCTGCGTGGGATGCGACCTTCGCCGTGTTGGCCAACGGGCTGTCGAGATGGAAGCCCGTTTCGCGCGCTAGCCGTTATCGGCGATTGGCCCCACGATATGTTCATCCGATGAGCGTTTCACCGCCGCCCACGCTGCCCAGGCAATGATTTGCTCTGCATGCACATCATTGCATAAATCAAAGTCGCTGTGATGGGTCGAACGGTCAACGATGATGGGACGCAAAACACATCCGAAGAAGATAGACGCCAGCAACAAGGGCGGCCCATCACGGATCACCTGTTGTGCCTGGCCTTCTTGAATGACCCGCGCGATGATCTT
>JBBQSR010000487.1:0-3228 GCA_038234855.1 Ktedonobacterales bacterium
ATGACGCCGATGATGGTCAGTTCCGCATGGCCACTGACCACGGCGGCGTAGAAGATGGTGTATTTCGCCACGAAGCCGACCGTGCCGGGGATGCCCGCCAGCGCGAAGAGGAAGACCGCCAGCGCCGCCGCCAGCCCAGGCCGCCGCTGACTCAGCCCCTGGTAATCGGCGAGGTCGGTGCCCAGGCCCGCGACGCGCTCAAGCACCGTCACCACGCCAAAGGCCCCCAGATTCATCACCGCGTAGGCGGCGAGGTAAAAGAGCAGTGACGCGACGCCCAGCGCGTTGCCCACGGCGATGCCGATGAGCGCGTACCCCGCGTGCGCGATGCTGGAATAGGCCAGCAGCCGCTTCACGTTGGTCTGCGTCGCCGCCAAGATGTTGCCGCCCACCATCGTGACGATGGCCAGCACGATGAAGATCCCCTGCCAGTCGGCCCGCACCGGACCGAGCGCGATGACGAAGACACGGGCCAGCGCCACGAAAGCCGCCGTCTTCGTCCCGACGGACATCAGCGCCGTCACGGGCGTGGGCGCGCCCTGGTAGACGTCTGGCGTCCAGGCGTGGAAGGGGATCGCCGACACCTTGAAGGCCAGCCCCACCGCCAGCAGCCCCATGCCGCCGAATAGCAGCGGCCCGAAGCCACTGCCCAGGCTCAGCCCATGCGTCGCCACGAAACGGTGGATGTCGCCCAGATTCGTCGCGCCTGTCGCGCCGTAGATCAGCGCCATGCCATACAGCAAGAAGCCCGAGGCGAAGGAGCTGAGCAGAAAATACTTCATGCCAGATTCTTGGGCGCGCTGCTGGCCCGGCGCGAAGGCGCACAGCACATACAGCGGCAACGACAGCAACTCTAGCCCCAGGAAGATGATCATCAGGTTCGTCGCGGCGGCCATCAGCACCATGCCGGTCGCCGACAGCAGCAGCAGCGCGTAATATTCGCCCTGCTGGTGGGTGCCCTGACGTTCGATGTAGCCCGGTGACAGCAACAGCGCCAGCCCCGTCGCCGTCAAGATCACCAGACCCGCGAAGAGCGCGATGGGGTCCGACGTGACCATGCCATTGAAGGCCTCGGCGCGGCCCGTGCTGCTATACAGCGTGATGATGCTGGCGAACGCCGCCACGACCCCCAGGACGCCAAAGGCCACTAATGCGCCCCGCAGCCGCGCGGGCACCGCCGCGTCGATCAACATCACCAGCAGCGCCGCCGCCAGCAAGGTCAACTCTGGCGTGATGCGCGCCCAATCCCCGCCACTGATGGCATAGGTGAAAGCCATATCCCTACATCCTCTAATACACGATGATAGCCAGATGACACCGCCCCGTCACTTATGCGTGAGCACAGGGAGATCAGGCGAACTCGGTAATTGTTGCCCCACCAGCACGCTCGTGGTGACGGAAGGTTCGATGCGCTCGGGCAACGGACCAGGGAAGAAGCCGAGCAGCACCATCAGCGCCAACAGCGGCACCAGCACGGCCAGATCGCCCGCGTTCAGGTCGCGCGCCACGGCGGTGCGGGGCCGCGCGGTGCCGACGCCATCGGTCAGCGTCGGCGTTGGACCCTCCATCACGCCCTGGAAGAAGCGCAACAGGTACCACGCCGCCGGAATGACCACCAGCGTCCCCAAGACCCCAAAGGCGATGTTGCTGCGAAAGGCCCCCAACAGCGCCAGGAACTCGCCCGCGAAGCTATTCAGCCCCGGCAACCCCAGCGACGAGAGCGCGGCGATGCAAAAGACGACCGCCAGCATCGGCAGCCGCGTCGCCAGCCCGCCCAGTTCGCGGATCGACCGCGTCTGGGTGCGCTCCGCGATGATGCCCGCGATCAAGAAGAGCGCCCCAGTGGTGATGCCGTGATTGACCATCTGCAACACCGCGCCATCTAGCCCCTGCGCGTTCAGCGCGAAGATGCCCAGCAAGATGACGCCCATGTGACTGATGCTCGAATATGCCAGCAGTCGCTTGAAGTCGGGCTGCACCAATGCCTGCACCGCGCAATACAAAATGCCGATGACGGCCAGCGTCTCGATGATGGGCGCGGCGTCACGCACGGCATTCGGGAAGAGCGGCAGACAGAAGCGGATGAAGCCATACGCGCCCGTCTTTGACATCGCCCCTGCCAGCATGACGGTGACGGGCGTGGGAGCCTCGGTGTAGGCATCGGGCAGCCAGCTATGGAAAGGGAACAGCGGGGCCTTCACCGCGAAGGCGGCGAAGAACGCGAGGAACAGCCACATCTGCGCCCCCGCTGGGACATGGTGGATCAGCGTCGGCAGATCCAGCGTGAAGCGCCCCACGCTAGCGGTCGCCACCGCGCCCAGGCCGATCACCCCCGCCAGCATCAGCAAACTGCCGATGGCGGTGTAGATGACGAACTTGATCGCCGCATACGCTCGGCGTGGCCCGCCAAAGGTGCCGATCAATAGGTACGCGGGGACCAGCATGACCTCCCAAAAGACGTAGAAAAGGAAGATGTTGGTCGTCAAAAAGACGCCCTGGATGCCCCCCGCCAGCATCAGCAGCAAGCCGAAGTACAGGCCGCCGCGCTGGCCGTTCGGCACCTCGCCGCGCGTCGCCGCGACCGCGATCACGACCAGCAGCGCGGTCAAGATGGCGAGGAAGAGGCTGATGCCATCGATGCCCAGGCTATACTCTAGCCCCAGGCTCGGAATCCACGGCGCGTGCTCGGCGAACTGGAAGCCGCCGACGTGGCTGAATTGCAACCCGACCGCCGCGACCAAGGCCAGGTCGACCACGCCGACCGCCAGCGCGACCAGCCACGCCACCCCGCGCGGCAACAGCGATGTCACGATGCCGCCCACCAGCGGCACGAAGATGATGGCGCTCAAGATGGGGAATGACACAAGCACGCTCCCCGCTCACGGTTTCGTTGGGAAAAAAATCGCGCGAGGCGTCGGATGCGACGCCCCAGCACAGCTACGCTCTCACCCCCATTGTACCGCATGGCACGCGCATTGGCGAATGGTCCTAGTGCCGGGTTGCCATCGGGGGGAGCGGAGTAGGCCAAGGATTGGCGTGGTCGCGCGCCCCTCGGTGCCGATGCGCCCACGCTGTGACAGAATGGATCGAGAAAAGAGGGGCATAACCATCATGCAGATCACGAATGTCGCGACGACCCAGCACGACGCCGACCGCGTCAGCATCTTCGTGGATGGCGCGTTCGCCTTTGCTTGCCATGTGGCGGTGTGGCTGGCGAGCGGGCTGCAC
>JBBQSR010000488.1:0-3208 GCA_038234855.1 Ktedonobacterales bacterium
AATTGATCCAGGTGGTGCTGGGCGGCGTCACCATCGCCGAGACACGGCACGCCCTGCGCGTGCTGGAAACCAGCCACCCGCCCGTGTACTACATTCCCCCCCTCGACATCCAGATGGACCACCTGGCGGCGACATCGCGCACGACCTTTTGCGAGTTCAAGGGGCAGGCGCACTATTACACCGTGACGGTGGGCGACATCACCCTCGTCAACGCCGCCTGGTACTATCCGCAGCCGACCGCGCCCTATGCCGCGATGCAGGGCTATGTCGCCTTTTACCCCGGCAAGATGGAGGCATGCTACGTCGACGGTGAACGCGTGCAGGCGCAAGCTGGCGACTTTTACGGCGGCTGGGTCACGGCGGATATCGTCGGCCCCTTCAAGGGTGGCCCAGGGACGATGGGCTGGTGAGGGTGGGCGAACGCACGCGCTCGCCCACGCATCTACCACCGTCACTAGCTCGCGTTCGCCACCCGGTTGAGGGTGAAGAAGGCATCGGTGGGGTTCTCTTGAATCTGCCACGAGGGATCGGTGATCCAGCAATTGACGAAATGGGTCGCGATGACCCCCTTCAGATAATCGATCTGCCCGATGGTGAGGATCTGGGGGTGGTTGATGACGACGCGCACATCTTGCAAGATGTACTCGTGCCCCTTCGTGGGGCTGTGAAAGCGGATCTCATAGACCAGGATGGCCCGCACATTGAGCCGCCGCGCCCAGGGGCGACGGAGCGCCGACTTCACAAAGATATCGGCTTCGATATAGACCTTGTGGAGGGCCGCATCCTTGGCGGTGCGTTGCACCCGATAGGTGTTGCGCGTGGGGTTGCGAAAGATGTCCTTGATGCGATATTGCCGCCCCGTGCGATCCGTCCCACCGACGAAGGTCGCGTTGAATAGCCCATCGGCCTTATCCCCGGTGATGGGCGCTTGCAGCCGCAGGTCGAACTCGTAGTAAAACTTATCTTCGCTGCGCGACTGCTGCTGGTAGGTGCGCCGTACGTACTGCAAGACCCGTGTGATCACCGCCTGGATGGCGAAATAGGCGATCCCCAGAAAGGCGGCATACACGAGGATGTACCCGAGATTCAGCCAAAAATCACCACTGCTGAAGGCCGACAAGGGCGAGGCGAAAGAGAAATTCTTGAAGGTCGAGATGACGGTGAGGGCCACCGCGATGAGGGCGAGGATGTTGGCGAAGTAGTTGATGCTGAGCGAAAAGGTGGGCGAGATCGTCTCTTCGGTGCGCGAGCGCAGCCGTTCTAGCTCGGCCAGGGTTTCTTGTTCGGCGCGAATTTGCTCCTCTTCTTCTAACTGGCGATCCATGTTGGCTTGTTCGAGGGCCGTTTCGAGACGGTCGATGTCGTGACTGATCGATTTCATCACCGTGCGCCACGAGTCCCATGGGCTGCCGGTGTGGATGCTCCATAGCTTGTGCATCTCGATGATGCCTTCGAGATGCAGCTCTACGGTGGTGATGAGGGGCAGTTTGGCCGCCAACAACATGACGTAGCCGCGCAGTTGATCTTCGTCCACGCCCTCGATGCGTTCGCCCTGCTGGTCGTCGGGCGGCTCGATCTGCAGGAGGGGTTGGCGACGGTGGGTGACTTCGAGCATCTCACTCAGCAGGGCACGCCGACAGCGTTCGATGCGGCGCTTGGTCGTCTGCAAGCATTTGTCGCTGGTGGCGCTCAAGAATCGCTGGATGATGGGGCGATGCACCGCATTCACCAACAGGCCCGCCATCAGTTGCTCTGGCACCGTGCTTGCCCGCGCGATGGCGGCGGCATCGTGGGTGTGCAGACTCAGCACCGCGTCTATCAGGGTCGTTTCGGTATAGGACGGCGCGCGTTCACTCGCCGCCGCTGGTTCAGCAGTCGCGCCGCCCGTGGCGGGCTGTGCGCCACGAATGACGGTATTGGGGCCAAGGAAGCTGGGCACCGGAGGCGCGGCTAACGGTGGCGGCGCTGGCACCAGGAATTGCTCGGTCTTCAGCGGGCTGGCGATCAGATTGATGAACTGCGCCAGGGAGTATCCCCTTTTGATGCGCTCGATCTCCGCTTCCGTCTCACTGCCAAAGAAGACGCGCGGATCAAGGGTCGAGTTGTACAGCCCTTCCAGAATCAAGTTGATCTGATAAAACGTCAGCATGCCACGCAGCTCATTTTGGTACGTGGTCAAGGTCTGGCGTCGCTCGGCCTCACTGGAAACCTTTGGCAGATCCTCCGCCGAACCCGAGTAGTGCGAAAAATAGTCGCCGCCGATGCTGTCAAAGATGTGCTCTTGCAGATGGTCACGCGCGGTACGGCCTTCTTCGTTGATGGCCTCTTCCGCGTCATCCGTGGCATAGGCAGATTCATAGACGACGACCCACAGGTAATAGCCGCTGTCGTTGACGATCAGGGTTATGCCGCGCAAGGTGAGCGTGGCGGGTGTGCCGCCTTTGTTGAGCCAATGGAGGGGTGTTTGATTGGCATCTGGTGGACCATTACCCCGTGGGTCGGCGGCGAAGATGATGGCCTTCGGGTCGGCCTTATCCTTTTTGGCGATGACCCCCACTGGGTCGGGCAACGGATAGACATGGGTATAATGCTTGTGGTAGAGCACCGCCATCAGGCGGTGAAAGACCGAGGCTTGCAAATTGTTGTGTTCTTCGCCAAGCGGCATCAGTCGATGATCCACCCGAATCTTGCGGTCAAGGATGTCACTGTCTTCATCATGATGAAAGAAAAAACTCTCGTTGCAGGGCAGCCAAAAGCCCATGCTGGTCACGCGCAGCCGTGGTGAATTCGCCATCAGCATCTCACTTTCCGCGTCGAAAAGAAATCTGTGAATCCGGCTTTGTTATACCATATATGTTTTTAGTAGACAAGATGCGGAGCGGGCATAGGTACGCGCCGTCACGCTTTTGCAGCGTGACGGCGCGGGTGATGGGGGAAGACGATCGTTACGCGGCAGGGGCGTCGGCGAAGATCTCGTGGATGTTGCCGTCGGGGTCCGCGAAGAAGGCGGTGTGCTGCCCCCACGGCATCTGTGCGGGCGCGTGGATGCTCGTCGCGCCCTTGGCCAGCAGGGCAGCATAGGTGGCCGCGACCTCCGCCGCGTCCGCGCAGGGGAAGGCCAATTCGAAGCTCTCGCCCTGCCGAGGCTGCTGGTACGACGCATCCTCCGTCGCGGCGAACATCACCGACCGCGCGCAGATGGCGAAAC
>JBBQSR010000489.1:0-3200 GCA_038234855.1 Ktedonobacterales bacterium
ATGCGCTGGCCCTCCATGAACGCGCCCGGCAGCACGCCGAACGAGTCGTTCAAGAGTATCATGTCGGCCACGCCGCGTGTGGCCTGGCTACCGCTTTGCATGGCGATCCCGACATTGGCGTGTTTGAGCGAGAGGACGTCGTTGACCCCATCACCGATCATCGCCACATAATGTCCCTGAGACCGCAATGCCTGCACCAAATGCTCCTTTTGGGTGGGAGTGATTCTTCCAAAGATCACACCTTCCTCGGCGGCCTGCGCGAACTGTGCGTCGTCCATCGTTGCTAGTTCCGTGCCCGAAATGCGGCGTGCGTCTGTAGGCATGCCCGCCTGACGCGCCACGACCGCCACCGTTTCAGGATGGTCGCCTGAGATCACCTTCACCTGCACGCCAACCGTGGCGAAGCTGGCCAGGGTCTGCCGCGCTTCGGGGCGCAGGGTATCTGTCAGGGTCACGAGACTCAGCGGGGTGAGCAGCGCGGGGAGTTGCGGCTGCCCGGCGGCATCGAGCGCGAGCGGCGCGGCTGCCTGAGCAAACAGCAGGACCCGCAACCCCTGGGCAACCAGGGGGTCCAGGCTAGCCGCCAAACGGGCTTGGCTGGCGAGTGACAACGCCGGGAGCAGCATTTCGGGTGCCCCCAATACATAAATACCCTCATCGTCCCCGGCATCCCAGGCGACCGCGCTCCATTTGCGGATCGAGGAAAAGGGGGTTTCAGCCACGATCTGGCGCGGCGTGTCAGGAAAAGCCAAGGCGATGGCCGCCGTGGTTTTGTTGGGGCTGGTCACAGTGGCCGCAAATGCTGCCAACTGGCGCTGCACCGCTTCGCGTTCTCCTGCGAGGGGGACGAGGCGGTTAAAGGTGAGCGCATTCGTCGTGAGGGTGCCGGTTTTGTCGAGGCAGAGGATGTCGACGTGGCTCAAAGCATCAATCGCGTTGGCTTGCTGAATCAACGCCCCATGCCCGGCAATCCGAATGCTCCCCAGCGCGTAGGCGACCGAAATCGCCAGGAAGAGGCCGACGGGGATGATGGCCAGCACCACCACCGAGCGTTGCACCGTTTCCACGGGGGCCAGGTGGGCGATCAAGGCATTCCCCACCACCAACAGCTCGAAAAAAACGCTCACGAGGAGGAGGATTTGGATGACCAGATTGACCTCGCGTTGCAGGGGGGTCAGTTCGGAGCGAAACCGCCGCGCACCCTGCGCCAATTGGTTGGCGGTGCTCTGTGCCCCGACCCGTTCGGCTTGGTAAGAGAGCGTGCCGCTGACGCAGAACGTCCCCGCGCTCACGCTGTCGCCGGGGTGCTTGGCGACGGCATCGGCTTCCCCGGTGAGCAGCGATTCATCCATCTCGCCCTGCCCGAACAGGACCGGACCGTCAGCGACGCATTGATCACCGGGGTGTGCTACGAGCACATCCCCCTGCACGACCTGCTCCGGCGCGATCTCGCGTGGCTGCCCGGCGCGCTGCACCGTGGCGTGCGGGCGCGTCAAGAGGGCGATGTGGTCCAGCATCCGTTTCGCGCGCACCTCTTGGATGACGCTCACCGCCACATTGACCAGCACGACCCCGGCGGCGACGACGGCATCGGATGCGCGTCCCATGATGATGAGCGCGATGCCTAGCCCCCACAGCACGACATTGAAAAAGGTGAAGACATTATCGCGCGCGATTTGTAGATAGGTGCGCGTGGTCTTGGTCGGCAGGGTATTGCCGAGTCCCTGCCGCATGCGCTCCGCCGCCGCATCCTCGGTCAACCCAATGGGCGGAGCCAGCGCACGGGATGACGTAGCCAACGCAGGTAATTGGGTCATAGCGCCCCTTTCTTTGCAGATCGTGGTGAAACCGAATAGGCTATTTTCTGGCTAGCTTAGGTGGTGCGGCCCGTGACCTGGGGCGGTCGCCCCGCCCGCAAGGCGTTCAGGATGACGACCACATCGATGCCTTCCTGCAAGAGCGCCCCCGCCGCTGGCTGGATGAACCCCAACGCGGCAAAGATCATCGCGATGCCACTCAGGCCCATCCCCACCCAGATGCCTTGGCGCGCGATATGCATCACCCACCGCCCCAGCCGGACGACGCTGGCGATCCGCAGGATGTCGGTCGAGAGCAAGACCGCATCGGCGGCGGAGGATGCCGCCGTCAGCCCCTGCGTCCCCACCGCGATGCCCACCGAAGCGGTCGCCAGGGCGGGGGCATCATTTACGCCATCGCCAACCATCAGGACGTGGCGCTTGGCGTCAACCAACGCACGAATCGTGGCGACCTTATCGGCAGGCAGGCAATTGGCGACGACGCGGTCCATCTGCGCCAGGGTGCCGATCCGCTGAGCAACCATCGCGCCATCGCCCGTCAGCAGAATGGTCTTGGTGATGCCCGCTGCCTTCAGTTCGGGGGAAAGACGGGCCAGTTCGGGGCGAGGGAGATCGGCCAACACCAACAGGCCAGCGATCGCACCATCCACCACGATGAAGCTGCCGATTTCCCCTTGCGCGACGCGCTGCTCACGTTCCGCGACCAATGGTGGCGGCAACGCGACCCCCAACTGCTTCATGAAGGTGCGGTTGCCCACCGCGACCTGCCGCGCGGCACCCACGCCAGGGAGCGTGACCATGCCCTGCACGCCTTTGCCAAAAACCTCATGGACTTCGCTCGCGGTCCCCACGGGCAGCGCGCGGGTCTTGGCGGCATCGACCACCGCCCGCGCCAAGACATGCGCCGAAAATTGCTCAATCGCGGCGACCAGGGGGAGCAGATCCGCTTCGGTGAGGGACGCACCAGGGAGCGTGCTGATGGTCTTGAGCTGCGGAATGCCCATCGTGAGCGTCCCCGTCTTATCAAAGACCGCGACATCCGCTTCGCCGAGTTGCTCCATCGCCCCACCGCTTTTGACGATGACGCCCTGTTTGGCCGCGCGATTGATGCCCGACATGATGGCGATGGGCGTCGCCAAGATCAACGGGCAGGGGGTGGCGACCACCAGCACCGCCAGCGCGTAGAGGCTATCGCGCGAAATCAGCCAGGCCAACCCCGCCACCACCAGGGTAAAGATGGTGAAGCCCACACTATAGGTATCCGCCAGGCGATTGATGGGGGCTTTATTGTCCTGCGCTTCTTGCATCAATTCCAGGATCTTGGCATATTGGCTATCCGCCGCGCGATGGATGCCCGACATGATGGCGATGGGCGTCGCCAAG
>JBBQSR010000490.1:0-3194 GCA_038234855.1 Ktedonobacterales bacterium
ACTGTGGTGGGAACAGCAGATCGAGCAGCGCCACGACGCCACCGACCGCTTCATCGGCGTCCTAGAGGCCATGACCGCGCTGCGTGCCGATGCCGCCCAGCGCCGCCCCGACGAAGACCTGCGCGAAGCCCACATGCGCCAGATGATCCGCGCCGCCCAGAAAGAGGGCTATCAGCGCATCGCCGTCGTCTGCGGCGCCTGGCACGCCCCCGTGCTGGCTGTCGATGCCGCCGCTGCGCCATCAACAACGGAGGGTGGGCCAGGGATAGCGTCGATCCCCGATGCCAAGGCCGATGCGGCGCTCCTTAAGGGCTTGCCCAAGGTGGCCGTCACCGCGACGTGGATTCCCTGGACGAACTCGCGGCTGGCCTATCGCAGCGGTTACGGCGCGGGCGTCACCTCGCCGGGCTGGTACGAGCACCTGTGGCACACCCCCGAGCAAACGACGATCCGCTGGCTGACCAAGGTCGCCGGGGTGCTGCGCGACGAGGGACTCGACACCTCGTCGGCCAACGTCATCGAGGCGGTGCGGCTGGCCGAGGCGCTCGCCGCCATGCGCGCCCTGCCGATGCCCGGCCTGGCTGAGATGCACGAAGCGACGCTGACGGTGCTCTGCCACGGCGAAGAGGTGCGCATGCGCGTGGTGCGCGACCGCATCGAGATCGGCGAACGTATGGGCGCGGTCCCACCCGAGACGCCCGCCGTCCCCCTGCAACGCGACCTGGACGCGCAGATCAAGCGGCTGCGGATGGACCGCAGCCAAGCCATCAAGCTGCTAGAACTGGACCTGCGCGAAGACGCCCACCGCGCCAAGAGCCACCTGCTGCACCGGCTGCAACTGCTCGGCATCCCCTGGGGCAAGCCGCAGCGCGTCAGCGGCGGCAAGCAAGGCACATTCTGGGAAGCGTGGCAGATGCAGTGGCAGGTCGAGTTCGCCGTCAACATCATCGAGGCGAACATCTGGGGCAACACGGTCGTGCTGGCCGCCGTCGCGCATGCCCGCCACGCCGCCGACACCGCGCGCGACCTGCCCGCCCTCACCGAGCTATTGGATCGCGTCATCCTGGCGGAACTGCCCGACGCGTCAGACTACGTGCTGGATCGCGTCGAAAACGAGGCCGCCATCGCCGCCGACGTGCGCCACCTGATGCTGGCGCTGCCTCCCCTGGCGAAGGTCGCGCGCTATGGCAACGTGCGCGGCACCAAGTCGCAGCACGTCCTGCCCGTGATCCAGACGCTCTTTGAGCGCGCGTTGGTGGGGCTGCCCCTCGCCTGCGCCTCGCTCGACGACGATGCCGCGCAAGACCTGCTCGACAGCCTCGACGCCGTACAGTTCAGCGTCGATCTGCTCGATGACGCCGACCAGCGCGCCGCCTGGCAGGTCGCCCTGCGCGATCTGATGGAGCGCGAGGCCATTCACGCCCTGGTGCGCGGGCGCTGCACCCGCCTCTTGCTCAACGCCCATGCCCTCGATGCCGCCGAACTGGAGCTGCGCGCCCGCCACGCGCTCTCGCTGGTGATGCCCCCCGACCAGGCAGCGGCATGGATCGCGGGCGTTGTGCATGGCGACGGCGAACGGCTGCTCAACATGGATGGCCTGTGGCTGGCACTCGACCATTGGCTGCGCGACCTCGCGTCCGATACCTTCGTCGCGTTGCTGCCCCTGCTACGCCGCGCCTTCGCCGACTTCGAGACCCCCGCCCGCCGCAAGATGGGCGACAAGGTCAAGCATCTGACCGACGACACATCCGCCGCGTCCCCTGTTGCCGGGTCGGATGCCTGGCCCATCGACCGCGAGCGCGCCGACCTGACCCTGCCGGTGCTGGCACAGCTTCTCGGAATAGCGAAACAAGAGCCACCATCTGACGTATAATAGAAAGCAAAATCGGTAGGAGGATCACCCATGAACGTCGAGATCACGCTTTCCACGGAACAATACCAGACACTAGAAGCCATCGCAAAAGCCCATGGGCAGACACCGGCCAAGATGCTCAACACGCTGGTGGATGAATATCTCGCTGAACCGAACCCCGACGCGGACCTTGCAGCGGGCCGCTATACGACCTATCACAGCACGGAAGAGTTCATGCGTGCCCTTGGTGCGGACGAAGAATCATTAGCAGAGGCACGAGAAATCGATAAAGGCTGGGGTGATTCAGTACCAGAACACCTTGATGCCCACGTTTAACGTTCTTGAGATGTTCTGGAAAGATTGGCGCAAGCTTTCCCCAGAGCAACAGAAAACGTTTCTTGCGGCAGTCAAGCAATTTTACCGCGACCTCCAAGGCGTAACGGGATTTCGTCTAGGTCTGCGCGTCAAGCCTGTACAAGGGCATCCCAATATCTGGGATATGACGTGGGCGAACAATGGGCGCGCGACGTTCACCTTTGGGGATGAGGTCGTTGCGGGGCACCGACACATCATCTGGCGACGCATCGGCTCACACGACATCTTGAAGCAACCCTAAGGACGGCACGAAGCAATGATCGACGATACCGAGCGGCTGCGGCGCTGGCGGCTGATGTTGGGCGCGCCTGCGCAGGATGGCACGGGCGTGAAGCTGAGCGGCACCGACCTGGGCATGGATAACGTCTTGGCCTCGCTCTATGACTCGGAGCGGCGGGCGGGCCTGGGCGGCTCGCAGCCCAACGTGGCGCGCTGGCTGGGCGACATCCGCACCTACTTCCCCGCGTCAGCGGTGCGCGTGATGCAGCAAGACGCGCTGGATCGCCTGAATCTGACGCAGATGCTGCTGCAACCCGAACTGCTGGAAACCGTCGAGGCTGATGTGCAACTGGTCGCCACCCTGATGGCGCTCGGCAAGGCCATCCCCGATGAGACGCGCGATACCGCCCGCGCCGTGGTGCGCAAGGTGGTCGAGGAACTGGAGCGCAAGCTGGCGAACCCGCTCATCCAGGCGGTGCGCGGCAGCCTGAACCGCGCGCGCCGCACCAATCGCCCGCTGGCGGGTGACATCAACTGGGACCGCACCATCCGCGCGAATCTGAAAAATTACCTGCCCGAGCGTAAGACCGTCGTCGTCGAGAAGCTGGTGGGCTATGGCCGCAAGCAATCCGCGCTGCGCGACATCGTGCTCTGCGTCGATCAATCCGGCTCCATGGGGTCGTCGGTGGTGTATTCGGGCATCTTTGGGGCGGTGATGGCGTCGATCCGCGCGGTCAACACGCGCATG
>JBBQSR010000491.1:0-3179 GCA_038234855.1 Ktedonobacterales bacterium
CACAGGCGTGACACTTACCCAGCCATCCCTTCGGCAAGGGGCCGCCCGCCAACAGCCGCAGCCGCCCGCGTGGGTCGCGTGCCGCCAGGGCGCGCACGATCTCGCCCGTGGCATCGGTGGATTCATCATCCAGCACCAGGATCTCGCAGTTCGGGTAATCTTGCCGCAGCAGCGATTCCAGGCAGGCACCGATATTCGCCGCCTCGTCGCGCGCGGGGATGAGCACCGAGATGCGCGGCCACTCCGCTGCCGCGCGCTCAGCGGGCACGAAGCCGTCTAGCCGCCGCAGCGCGACCAGGCTGCCGACGAGGTTGACGGCCAACAGCAGCACGACCGCCAAAATCACCGTATCATAGATCTGCATCATCGTTCCCACTTTGACATCCTCGAATGGGTGGGGCCACCCCCCTTCACGCGAAGATGCCCTCACCATCCACGTGAGATGATGAGGGCACCAGGAACACGGCGAATTAGAGGCCGCCGCCAGAGGTCGGCTGCTCGATGCTCGCTTCCACTGCGGGGTGGACGTCTTGCGAGTGGTTGGTGGCCGTGGTGGCCTGGGCCATCGCGGCGGCAGGGCCAGCCCCCGTCGCGTCCACGATCGCTTGCAACTGTTTCGCGTTGAGCGATTCGTTGCGGCGCAGTTCCTGGGCGATGCGGTCCAGCGTGGTGCGATACGTCGTCAAGACGCGCTTCACCTGCTGGTAGGCGGCCTCGACGATGGCATGCACCTCTTCATCGATGATCTTGGCAGTCTCATCGGAGTATTCGTGGCTGCCATCCGACATGCCGCCACCGCCAAAGGGGCTGGCGCGGTCGCTGAAGGAGACGAGGCCGACCCGGTCGCTCATGCCCCACTTCGTCACCATCTGGCGCGCGATGGCCGTCACCTGCTGGAAGTCGTTTTCCGCGCCCGTGGTGATGCTGCCGAGCGCCACTTCTTCGGCGGTGCGTCCGCCCAGGGCGTTCATGATGCGCGCGAAGAGATACTCTTTCGAGTAGTTGTAGCGGTCGTCGATGGGGGTGTACTGCGTCACGCCCAGCGCCTGGCCACGTGGCACGATCGTCACCTTGGTGACGGGGTCGGAGTGCGGCGTCAGCAGCCCCACCAGGGCATGGCCGCCCTCATGGTAAGCGACAACGCGCATGTCGTCTTCCGAGAGCACCAGCGGACGTTCCGCGCCAAGCTGGATGCGGTCCAGCGCTTCCTCGAAGTTATTCATGGTCACTTTTTCGAGGTTGCGGCGCGCGGCCAACAGGGCAGCTTCGTTGACGAGGTTGGCGAGGTCCGCACCGACCATGCCGGTGGTGGCCCGCGCCAGTTGCGTCAGGTCGACATCGGGCCCCAGGGGCACGGTGCGCGAGTGGATGGTGAGGATCGCTTGGCGACCCTTCCAGTCGGGGCGGTCCACCACCACGCGGCGGTCGAAGCGGCCCGGACGCAGCAGCGCCTGATCCAGCCCATCGGGCCGGTTCGTGGCGGCGATGACGACCACGGCGGCGCGCGTGTCGAAGCCATCCATCTCGACGAGCAACTGGTTCAGGGTCTGTTCACGCTCGTCATTGGTGGTGAGGCTGGTGCCACGCTGCCGACCGACCGCGTCGATTACAACTATGAAGATGATGCTCGGGGCGCCGCGCTAGGCTAGGTCAAAGAGGTCGCGCACACGGCTGGCACCGACGCCGACCAGCACTTCAACGAATTCGGAACCCGACATCGAGAAGAAGGGCACCTGGGCTTCACCCGCGACGGCGCGCGCCAGCAGCGTCTTACCCGTACCTGGGGGGCCGACGAGCAGCACGCCACGGGGGATGCGCCCGCCGAGGCGCTGATACTTTTGCGGCGTCCGCAGGAATTCGACGATCTCGACGAGGTCGTGCTTGGCCTCATCGACGCCCGCCACATCCGCGAAGGTGGTGGAGGGGCGGTCTTCCAAGATCAGCTTGGCGCGGCTGCGACCAAAGTTGAAGATGTTTTGCTGATTTTGCCCGGCACGGCGCGTCACCATCACGATGATCAAGATGATGATGCCGATCGGCACCAACTGGAGCAGCAACGACACCCAGAAATTGCCCTGGTCGGCAGGTTTGGTGTTAATGGTGACGTTATGCAGTTGCAGCAAGGGCACGAGCGACGTATCCTGGCCGTCCGGCTCATAGGTCTGGAACTGCACGACCTTGGTGGCGGGCGAGGACCCCGTCGGCGTAACGGGCGACTTGAACTTGCCCGTCACCGTTCCGGTCTGGATGGTGACATTGTCGACATTATTCGTGCTCACCTCGTCGGTGAACTGCGTGTAGCTGATGGAGGTCGGCTGCCCGGTCGTGCTGTTGCTGGTGTAGATCTGGACGATCTCATACCCCAGGAAGACGACGAGGGCCAGCAGCGACAGGCGCACCAGCCAACTGCTGCCGCTGTTGCGGGGTGGGGTGCTGCCATCGGGCGCGCCATTGCCCTGGGGGCGCTGGCCGTTGCCGGTCGGGCGCTGCGGACCCTGGTCCGACATGGCATGTTGACGGCGCGATCCCCGGTCGCCGCGCTCGTTTGATTTGCGTTGGAACATAGACGGTGTTACTCGCTTTCCACCACGTGAACCACTGCGGCCCTCACGTCCTCGGTCGCCCTATTGCATCTGTGGCAATGAGTGCGGCGGGGGGTTGCCCCGTCGCCATGACTGCCACATCGGTGCTGCATTGCCGCTGCTACCTCGTCGGTTGGTGTCAACCAACGGATTCAGTCAGCCAACTGCTTCAGATTATAGGCGCGGATGCCATCTCGTACCACTCGACAAATGGGTAGTGCGGGGGGCGGGGGCGTGTGGGTTGGCTGTGTCGTAACCTCATGTGAACTTTTGCTTAGCATAGCACGCACTGGGCCGATTTGTGAAGACGATTTTGGGCGATGTGCAATAATGCCTCTGGACGCTCTGTTGATCGCCAGCAAGGGAGGGCATTCGCCATGCAACGCACCACGCCCGCTGTGGCCGCGCGCCCCGCGACGATCAATCCGCTGCGGCGCTGGCTGGCTGCGCGGTCGTGGCGCTGGTGGGCCACCTGCTGGCTGATCCTCGGCCTCAGCGAATTCGCCGCCATCTTCGCGCAATTGGATAGCCGCATCCATGTCGTCGCGCCCGATCCGCGTGTCCATACGCTGAGCGTGGGCAGCTATGACGCGGGCT
>JBBQSR010000492.1:0-3178 GCA_038234855.1 Ktedonobacterales bacterium
GAATGGTGGTATAGCTGTGTTGATTGCATGGTGCCATTGTCGGGCACTGATAACCCGCGCCGCTATTGGTCTGACCTCAAGAAAAAGATGCTGACGCTTGAGGATACGCAGGTGTACGATAGCATCGTACACCTGAAACCACTTCCCGATAAACGCGGGAGGATGCAGCCAACTGACTGCGCAAATAATGAGGGGTTGCTTCGTATCATCCAATCCATCAATTCACCTAGGGTCATCCCATTCAAGGTGTGGCTGGCGCGTGTTGGGGCGATGATTATGGACGATCATGCGGAACACACCGAGCGCATATCCCACCGCACCCGCCTCTACTACTTCGACAAAGAACTCCATCAATCCGCCAGCGATCATGGCGTCGCGACCCCACATGAGCACGCGACACTAGATGATGCGAATTGGGCGGGTCTCTATGGCGTCACCGGGGAAATCGACCTGATCCGCACCTATCGTCAGGGGCGGCTGCCCGGCACCCTGGAGGAAACGATGGGCAGTACCGAGATGGCGATCAACATCTTTCAACGTGCGTTGACCAAGCAAGTGATCGATGATCGCGACCTCAATGGTATCGGCCCGATTGCCAGCGCCGCCGAGGATATGGGCACCGAGATTCGTTTGACGCTCGACCGCACCGGCACCGCCATGCCCGAAGATATGCCGCAATACCCACCCCTGCTGCCCGGTGAATGGATGCCACCAGACCACCCCAGCCGCATCGATTGGGATGCCCCCGCTGAGATCGCTGGTGAAGGCGCAAGTGGCGCGAAAGTGACCTTTATCGAAATCGTCGAGCCGCAATAACACCCCGTCGAGTGGAATCGAACATCGGCTATAGAGCAGGGGGGAATCACGATGACGCTTGATGCGGATGCTGAGATCGAACTGGAGCATCACACCGTCGCCACTAATGGCATCCATCTGCATGTGGTGCAGGCGGGGCCGCGCGAGGGGCCGTTGGTGATCTTGCTGCATGGCTTTCCCGAGTTTTGGTACGGCTGGCGGCGGCAGATCGGCGATCTGGCGGCGCGAGGCTTTCGCGTGTGGGCACCCGATCAGCGCGGCTATAACCTCAGCGACCGCCCGAGGACCATCGGCGCGTATCGCCTCGAGACGCTGGCGCAAGATATCGTCGGCCTCATCGACGCCGCCGGACGCGAGCGTGCCTACGTGGCTGGCCACGACTGGGGCGCGATGGTGACGTGGTGGCTGGCGCTGCGCCACGCCGACCGCCTCGACAAGGTCGCCATGCTGAATGTGCCGCACCCCAGCGTGATGCGTCAGCACGTCTTCAGCAACCTCGGCCAGTTGCGCAAGAGTTGGTACATCTTCTTCTTCCAGGTGCCGGGGCTGCCCGAGGCGGCCATTCGGCGCGATGATTGGGCATTCGGGGCGCGGTCGTTGCGGGGGAGCAGTCGCTCTGGCACCTTCACCGATGCCGACCTGGCCGAGTATCGCCGCGCCTGGTCCCAGCCCGGCGCGATCACGGGGATGATCAATTGGTATCGCGCCTTCGCCCGTCGTCCGCCGCCCCAATTGGCCGATACGCTGGTGCATGTGCCGACGCTCGTCATCTGGGGCGCGCAAGACCGCTTCCTCGATACGGTGATGGCCCCCGCCAGCGTCAATCTGTGCGAGCAGGGGCGGCTGGTGCTGCTGCCCGACGCGACCCATTGGGTGCAGCACGAAGAACCCGCACGGGTGAGCGCGTTGCTGGCCGAACACTTCGGGGCGGTCTAGCCATGCCGCGTCCCCCCAAGCGCCCCACGGCGCGGCAACAACTGGGCGCGCGGGGCGAGGCCATGGCCGCCGTGGCGCTGGAACGCGCGGGCTACCGCATCCTCGCGCCGACGGGGCTGCGCACCAAGGGTGGGCAGATCGATCTGCTGGCCGAGGAGGGCGGCGACCTCGTCTTCGTCGAGGTCAAGACGCGACGCGGCACCGCCTATGGCACCCCCGCCGAGGCCGTCAACGCGCCCAAGCAGCGACACCTCATCACCGCCGCGCTCGAATACCTGGCCGCCCAGGACCAACTCGACCGCCCCTGGCGCATCGACGTGGTCGCCATCCTCCTCACCAGCGCCGGACCCCAGATCGAGATCATTCGCCACGCCGTCGAGGGCTAGCCCGTCATGCACGCAAAAAGCGAAACAGAAAATAACCACCATGGTTTCGTCTTTTCTGAGCGAACCGTGGTGGTTATCTTCATCGTTTGGCGAACTTGCCCCGATGGAAGAGCAGGTAGAGCGTCAGTCCCTGGCGATAGTCGTCGAGTCCGGCGCGGCCAGCGGTGACGACGCGGGTACACAGCGCCAAGATGCCCTCGGCCAAGCGCAGATCGCTGTCATCCACCGCGTTGCGCGCCCGTAGCGCGGCCAGCAGCCCCGCCGGATCGCTCGGCGGCGTGGCGATGCCATAGCTGCGTGCGGCGGTCGTCATGGCGGACAGCAGTTGTTCGCGCAGTTGCTTGAAGATCGCTTGATCGCCGCGCGCCTCGACCTGTGGCTCTTTGGGAAGCTCCACCGAGCGTGGGAGGGGTGCGGTGGGCGGGGCCTCGACGGGGCGCGGCGGGTCGGCGGGCGGCGCATCGCGATTGAGCGGCTGCGACGGTTTCGGATGGACGGCGGGGAGGCGCTCGGTCGTCATCTCGGGCAAGGCTTCAGCGATGACGGGGGCGGCGGCCTGGGGCAGCCGTGGCGGAGCTTTGAGCGCGGCGGGGACCTGCTCGCCGCGCGTCGTCGCCAGCGCCGCGCTCAGGCTGACCGTACCCGAGGCGATGACCTCCCATGGGACGGGGTAGGCGGCGTGGCGGCTCTCGCCCCATGAGGTCGGCGCGACGCTCAAGCCAAAGCCATTGTTCGTGCCATCCAGCACATAGGCGACCAGGCGGCGCTGCATCTGCGTGGCGAGTTGCTGGGCCTGACGCTGGACGACGGCGACCTGGCGTCGGACGCGGTCGGGCTGCACCGCGCGATGATAGCTCAGCAGGGCATCGGTCAGTTGCTCGGCGAGGGCGGAAGACGTGATCTCCGTCTGGTCCTGCTGTTCGAGGCGCAGCCCAGCGACGAACTGTTCGGCGCGGGCACGATCGGCCTGGCTATAGGGGCGGGCGCGCAGGTCATGGGCGCGGTAGTCCATGAAGGTCGGGTAGGTCATCTCGGCCAAC
>JBBQSR010000493.1:0-3177 GCA_038234855.1 Ktedonobacterales bacterium
AAATCCGCGTGCACGATCTGCACATCACCGATGACGCCTTTATCCAATAGCTCACGCAGCCGCACGAAGATCGGCAAAAAGCGCACACACATCGCCTCCATCAGGAAAAGGTGGTGGGTGCGTGCATAGTCGATGATCTCCGCTGCCTCCGCCGCGTTGATGGTGAAGGGTTTTTCGCACAGCACCGCTTTACCGGCCTGAAGGGCGAGGAGCGTATTCGCTTTGTGATAGGGGTGCGGGGTGGAAACGTAGATCGCATCCACCTCGGGATCGCTTGCCAGCTCTTCATAGGTGGCATGTCGCCGGGGGACCTCATAGCGCGCGCCAAAGGCTTCCGCCGTCGCGGCGCTGCGCGAGCCAACGGCGACCAGGGCGGCATCATCCAGCACGGCCAAGCCCTCCGCAAAGGCTGCCGCAATGCCGCCCGTCCCGAGAATGCCCCAGCGAATTGGCTGGTTGGTTTCGCTAGCCATCAAATGCTCCTCGCGTGAGAGTGTCATGGAAGCAAGCAGCGCGACGCATTGGCCGTCTCTGCCCATGTGTCCTTCACTATACGCTATGTGGCCTCACCACGAGCATTGAGGGCCAACCGGGGCATCCGTGTCGGGGAGCACGAAGCGCATATGACCGCGTATGCCTGTGACTGGGCATTGTCTCACCCCTACGCGCCAGAATGGCCCTAGGCAACCTACCATGTTTCGGGCATACTGGAGGTGAAGCGGAGCAGGGGGTGTAACAGCAGCGAATGGAGATACGACACCTGACCAGCGCGCAGGCAGACGCCGCGAATGCTATCGCCATGCAGGCCTATCAGTCAGCAAGCCGTTTGGCAGAGATTCACCGCTATCTGCGGCTGCAACCAGATGGCTGGTTTCTCGCGTGGGCGGGCGACCAAGCAGTCGGGCTGGGCGGCGCGATCGACTATGGCGCGTTCGGCTATGTGGGCCTCGTCAGCGTGCTCCCCGAGGCGCAGCATGGCGGCATCGGGCGCGCGTTGATGCGGCACATTCTGGCATGGCGTGTCGCGCGGGGGGGCCCGATGCTCGTGCTGGATGCCAGCGTCGCTGGGCAGCCCCTCTACACCCAATTAGGCTTCGTGGTCGATGATGCCTCGGTCGTGTGGAAAAGTGGTGACGCGCCCAGGCTCACCACCACACCAGATGCTGCCCTTGAACAGGTTTTCTCCTGCACCAATGACGATCTCGCCGAGATCGCGGCATATGATGCGGCACGTTTTGGGGCGGATCGCACGGCGGCGCTGGCCGACCTGCTGGCGAGCCATCCAGGGCGCGCGGCCCTGACACGCGACGATACGGGGCGCATCACCGGTTATGCGCTCGCCCAGGCCCAAAACATCGGCCCGTGGCTAGCCGATGATGCCCCCTCGGCGCGCGCGTTGCTGGCCTGGGCACTGGCATTAGACGCGCCGCCAGATGGCGTGCTGGTGCCTGCACAAAACACCCAGGCGGCGTCATTACTGGCAGCGGCGGGTTTCGCACCACAGCGCCAGCTTGCCCATATGCGGCTGGGTGGCACCCCACGTGACCGCGCCACACACTATGGCCTCGCCAGTTTCACCCTCGGCTAAAAGGAGCAACCATCATGGAGATTCGCAAGATCAAGCGGCATGGCGACCGCGCGGTGCCCGCCGAGGCGGCGGACATTCTGGGGCAGGGGAGGGTCGCGCACGTCGGCATCGTGCGAGATGGCGAACCGGTGGTCATCCCGCAGTTGTACCAGTACGATCCGGCGGTGCCCGACCAGATCTACCTGCATGGGGCGCGGGCGAACGGCACACTGGCGACGATCGAGGCGGGCGCGCGGGTCTGCATCACCGTCACGCTGTTGGATGGCCTGGTTTATTCCCGCACGGCCACCAACCATTCCGCGAATTATCGGAGCGTCGTGTGTTTTGGCGAGGGCGAGGCCGTCACCGACGCGGCGGAAAAGGAGGCCGTGCTGGCCGCGATGATCACCCGCTACTTCGCGGGACGCACCGCTGGGGTGCACTATGCCGCGCCAGAGGCCGCGCACCTGACCGCGACGGCGCTGGTGCGCGTGCGCGTCACGGCATGGAACGCGAAGGCGCGGCGCGGCGGCCCAAAGGGGCCAGGCGACGACGGTGATGACACCCCATTCACCGCTGGCGTCGTGGCACTATAGCGCACGCGCCGGGCTAGCGAGCGTCTGCGGGTCGCGCGCCCGCGCGGGGGTGAGGCTGCCCGCGCTCGCCATGACCAGGACGCACAGGCCCATGCCCATCATCACCGGACCCGCCCCCGCATGTGCCGCCAGCGCGGTCGTCACCGCCGCGCCGATGGGCGACCCGACCTCGATGAGCATTTGATAGGTCGCCGTCACGCGGCCCAGCAGGGCATCGGGCGTCATCTGCTGGCGCAGCGACATCGACGCGATGATCGAGACCGTGTCGCTAAAGACGAAGCCGATCCCCATCAGTGCGGCGAAAGCGACGCTGTTCGCCACCCCAAAGCCAATGAAGATCAATCCCTCGAAGATCAGCCCGCCCAGGAAGACGAAGCCAAACCCAAAGCGCCGCCGCAGCCGTGGCGCGATGATGCCCGACCCGATGCCCCCCAGCGATGCCAGCCCAAAGACCAACCCCACCGTCCCCGACCCCTGATGCAGATCGTGCCGGATGCGAAAGATGAAGAGATCTAGCCCGCCCGCCAGCATCGCCAGCACGATGGCGCGCAAGGGAATGACCCACCGCAGCGTCGGTTCGCGGAAGACGAAGCGCAGCCCCGCCAGCGCCGCGCCGATTCCCTGCTGCTGCGGCACGGCATCGCGTGCGGGCCGCAACCGCACGAAGAGCAGCGTGGTGAAGGCCCCGACATACGCGATGGACTCGCCCAGGATGGCCCCCGCCGGACTGAAGGCGGCGGCGATGATCCCCGCCAGCACCGGCCCCGCGATGAAGGACAGCGAGATCGTCACCTGCAAGCGCCCGTTGGCTTCCATGATCTGCTCGCGCTCGACGAGATTGACGACCGCCGTCGAGGAGGTCACGAGTTGCACCATCCCCACCGCCGCGATGGGGCCGGTGACGACGTACAGCAGCCACAGGTGCGGCCCCGCGAACCACCACGTCAGGGGGATAGTGGCGAAAAGCGTCGCGGAAACGAGGGTGCAGGTCATCATCAGGCGGCGACGGTCCAC
>JBBQSR010000494.1:0-3173 GCA_038234855.1 Ktedonobacterales bacterium
GATGATGCCCGCCTTCGCCGCCGCGTAGTTCGCCTGTCCCTTGTTGGGGTTGATGCCCGCGACGGAGGCGATGGTGACGATGCGACCCCACTTCGCACGGAGCATGCCGCGCATCGCCGCCTTGGTGCAGAGGAAGACGGATTTCAGGTTGGTCGTGACGACCGCGTCCCAGTCTTCCTCTGACATGCGCAGCAGCAACCCGTCGCGGGTGATGCCCGCGTTGTTGACGAGGATCTCGACCGGGCCGAAGGCGGCAACCGTCTCGGCGAAGAGGCGCTCGACCTCGGCGGCTTGGCTGCCATCCGCGCCGACCGCGTGGGCATGGCCGCCCGCCGCCGCGATCTCGGCGACGACGGCCTGGGCGGCGTCGACGCTGCCACGATAATTGACGACCACGCGCGCCCCGGCACTCGCCAGCGCCAGCGCACACGCGCGCCCGATGCCCTTGCCCGCGCCCGTCACCAGGGCCACCCGTCCGGCCAACGTTGCTGCTTCTGCCATGTTCGCTTTCCCCCAGATGGTGTGTGTGTCAGCCGCCAAAGCCACGGTCGCGCAGCGCGGCGGCGGCGGCGGTCGCCTCGGCAGTGGTGCCGACCGTCAGCACGGTCGCGCCCTTGACGATCCGTTTGATGAGACCCGCCAGCACCTGCCCCGCGCCCAGTTCCACGAAGGTCGTCACGCCACCCTCAGCGGCCAGCCACTGAATCGTCCGCGTCCACTGCACCGGTGCGGCGATCTGCGCGGCCAATTCTGCCCGCAGATCGGCGGCACGGGTGAGCGGCTGGGCGGTGATATTGGCGACGATGGGGGCGTGGGCAGCGGTCAGATGCGCCGCCTTAATGGCGGCCTTGAGGGCGGGCGCGGCGGGGGCCATGACGGGCGAATGAAACGCGCCGCTCACCTGCAAGGCCACCACGCGCTTCGCCCCCGCCGCGCGGGCTAGCTCCATCGCGCGGTCCAGGGCGACGCGTTCACCCGAGAGGACCACCTGACCGGGGGCGTTGTCATTGGCGACGACCACGCGCCCCGCGCCGGGGTGCTGCGGCAACGCGGGAGCGCCCGCGACCTCTGCCTCGGCCTGGGCGCAGATGGGCACCAGCGTCGCGGTATCCATCCCCAGCACCGCCGCCATGCCGCCCGCGCACACGGTGCCCTCGTGCGCCATCAGTCGCCCGCGTTCGCGCACCAGCCGCAGCCCATCGGCGAAGCCGACCGCGCCCGAGGCGATGATGGCGGTGTATTCACCGACGCTGTGGCCGGCCAGATAGGCGGGCCAGGGTGGGCCAGCCACCAGCGCGTCCGCCGTCGTGGCCTCCGCGCCGAGGGCAACGCGCAGTGCCGCCAGCGCGGCCAAGCTGACCGTTGCGATGGCGGGTTGGGCATTGCTGGTTTCGCGCAGGGCGTCCTCTGAGCCGTCGAAGGCTAACGCGCTCAGGCCAAAGCCCAAGGCATCATCCGCCGCCGCGAAGATCCGTCGTGCGGCTTCGCTGGCGGCGGCGAGTTCCGCGCCCATTCCGACCGCCTGGCTACCCTGGCCGGGGAAGACGAAAGCGATGCGCTCCGGCATGACGCCAGCCCTCCTGCCTATGGTGGATTACTCGGCGGCGACGTCTTTGGTCGGCAATATTTGCATGCCGCGATATGTGCCGCACTCGTGGCAGACCTGATGAGTGCGCTTGGTGGCCTTGCACTTCGGGCAGGTTTCAAGCGTCGGCATGGTCAGGTATTGTTGGCTGCGGCGGTTGCCTTGCCGCCCCTTGGTCAGTTTCCGTTTAGGAAGGGCACCCATGGTCGTCTAGCTCCTCGCGCGGGATTCGCGCTCGTAAATTTTTGGGGTAGTGTTGGCGAATGAGAAACAGGACCATTGTATCACATCGCGCGCCGCGCTGCCCGAAATGGCCCGAATGCGTCAGGGATGGCGCGATGGTCGGTGTTGCCGCACGCACCACGCCGCTTAGTCGCCTGGGGGCAGTTCGCTCAGGGCGAGCGTGGTGAGGGCTTGCCAGCGCAGATCGTCTTGCGTCACACAATCACAGGGATCGACGTTCCGGTTGTTACCACACACGGCGCACAAACCGGCACAATCTTCCCGGCAGAGGGGTTGCGCGGGCAGATTCAAGATGACCTGTTGGCGCAGCATCTCGGTCAATTCGAGATGATGACGTGCGTCGATAGGAAAGCTTTCGTCATCCTTGGCGGCATCGACGATGGGTCGCCCAGTGACCACGTCGATAGTCGGCAGGTACATCTCAGAAAAGGTGATGTGCAATGCTTGTTCGAAATCTTCCAAGCACCGGACGCACTGCATGCGTACCGTCACGTCGAAATTTCCCGTCGCTAAGATACCTTGGTTGGTTTTCTGAAATCGCACCTGCCCATGCACTGGCCCCACGGTCTGTGTGGCGTCGTCGCCAAGCGAGACATCGCCCGCGAAATCTTGACGCAGGTCGCTCCCCGCCGTGGCCTTCAATAGCTGAGCTACGTTATACAGCATCGAAAAAATAATCGCTCCTCTTCCTCGTATTCAGTTTATCACATCTCCTGGCAAGATGCCCCAGCCATTCATGCTCCTCTGCTACATATCCCCAAAAGAAAAAGGGGGTACAGGTCGCAGCCATTGCGACAAAAGTACCGTATACGCTGCATCAGAAATAACACACAAAGCGCGTGAAAAGTATCCAAATTGAGCATGCCAACCCGCGTATGGTAATAAATTGTGAAATATTTCACACTCGGTAAAGGTGAGGCGTATGATGGCAAATAATGCACATTTCGCTGGATCATTCTCAACATCCTCTCATCTTGTAATGGTAGCAACATGGACGTCAGGGGAAGAAAAGTCCCAGAAAACTAACGACCGTTCGTTTGGATATTGCCATATATATGGCTTCTAGATTGCTGGGAGGGTGAGTGACGTGCCAAATATCTATCGAATGCACGAGGTAAAAACAAATATTAGATGCGAGATATTGCATTCTGGTAAATGAATATGATATAGTAAGTCGTCATTAGTTACACGCGCGTGAAATGTGCCATCTTGGCATATAAGATGCAAAAGGCTGCTTGTATCAGGCGGTTTACTTAATACAAGCAGCCTTATGGACCCTCAGATCGGATTCCTCCAATCTGAGGGAGAGGCAAGCAGGGATCAGCTACTTGTCTCTAGTAACCGG
>JBBQSR010000495.1:0-3166 GCA_038234855.1 Ktedonobacterales bacterium
GGGGGCGGTGGGTGAGGCGTCCATCGGCGATCTCCTGGGGGATGCGGCTCTGCAAGGGGCACACGACTCAGCCGCGCGCTCATCCAGCCTACCACAAGCGATCATGCTCCTGTCAAGAAGGGGAGGCCGATTCCGCCTAGGGCAGCGGCGATGTCAGGGGCACGTCCCACCGCAGGGCGAAATCGGGCGCGGCGGCGGGCGCGAAAACGATCTGTGGGTCGGGGGCCAGCGCGTCGGGCGTCGCCGTCACCCAAAAGGCGACCTCGCCCACGATCTGCGCGTGCGGCGCGACCTGCCCCGCCCCCAGGGGCTGCGCGAGGGCGGCGAAGACCTCGTGTCGCGCGGCACCGCTGGGGTCGATCAGCCAAAATTCGGCGGCGTTATAGGGCAGGGTGCGGATCGGATCGGTATTCGCCAGAGTGACGGTGACGATGGCGACTTGGCTGCCAGCGGGCGCGCCCACGAAGTCGTGGCTGGCCGCGATGCGCAGTTGATCGACCGTGATGGCGAGGCTGTTGAAGCTCTGCGTCGCCCCGATGCCGACCGCGTAGGGGCTGCCACCGCCCAGCGTGACGCCATCGTGCGCCACGGGCAGCGGCGGGGGTAAGGTGTGTTTCGCGGCAGGGGCGCGCACGGGTACGCCGCGCAGCAGCCAGCGCGTCGCGGTGGTGGCCCCCGCCGCGCTGCCAAAGGCGACCAGCAATGTCGCCACCACGTACCACGCGGAATGGACGGCGGCACGGCGGCGCGGCACACGCGCGTGCGCCTGGCTCGCCTCACCCACCGAAAGCGTCGCCATGATCGCGGCCTCCTCGCTCATCTGCGCATCCCTCACCCCATTTCAAGATACCCGGACCTACCAAATTCGCCGAAGCTGCCGTATGATTTGAGAGACACGAGGAACGCTGACGAAAAGGCGCGGGGTGCGATGAACGAAGAAACGGTGTTGGAGAATGCGGCTGCCGCCTTCGTCGCGGCGCGGTCGGTCGGCGTGCTGGCCACGGCGGATGCGGCGGGCGACCCCTATGCCGTGCCGATCTGCTATGACTGGGACGGCCACGACCTGTGGATCGCGCTGGATACGAAGCCCAAGGCCGTCGCGGATGTGCGCCAGTTGCGGCGCGTGCGCAACATCCAGGTGCATCCGCTGGTGTCGGTGGTGGTGCAAGATTACCTGACCGCCGCGTGGGACCAGCTCGCGTATGTCATCATCTGGGGCGAGGCGCGCATCGTGGCACCGGACGCGGCGGGGCACGCGGCTGCGGTCGCCCGACTGCGCGCGAAATATTCGCAGTACCGCGCCATGCCCATCGATCAATTGCCCGCCATCGCCATCCGGCCCACGCGGGTAAGTGCCTGGGGCGCGGTGGCGGCACGGGCCGAGCGCCCCGCGACGCTGGAAGGCGACATCCCTGGGCGGCGGTCGGTGCGGCGCTTCACCGATCAGCCGGTCGCGCGGGCAAGCATCGAGCGCGTGCTGGAAGCGGCACGCTGGGCACCCTCGCCCCATGGGCGGCAGCCGTGGCGATTCGCGGTGGTGACACGACCCGAGACGCGCGAACGGCTGGCGGGGGCGATGGGCGCGGAGTGGCAAGCGACCCTGGCGCAAGATGGCGAGCCACCCGAGGTCGTCGCGGCGCGGCTGGCGGCCTCGCGCGCGCGCATCCGCACCGCGCCCGTGCTCATCGTCCCCTGCCTCTACCTAGCCGAACTGGACGCCTATCCCGATGCCGAACGCCAAGGGGCCGAAACGGCGATGGCGGTGCAGAGTCTGGGCGCGGCCATCCAGAATATGCTGTTGCTGGCCTACCATGAAGGACTCGACATGGGGTGGATGTGCGCGCCGCTCTTCGCGCCCGCGCCCGTGCGCGCCGCGCTGGACCTGCCCGCCGACTGGCTGCCCCAGGCGCTGCTGCCGCTGGGCTACGCCGCCGCCGACCCGAAGCGCCGCCCCCGCCGCCCGCTCGATGCGCTGGTGCGCTGGGACTGAGGTCGAGGTAGCCATTTGGCTACGTGACGACCCGATCCGTATCGCTCGTTCGTCTGTATCTCTATATGAACAATGGTGACATCAACGCGTCATCGCGCGGAAGCGCCTAACAGCACGGCATGGGAGTCATCCGGTGAGTTACACCCGTTTGAGCGCATTCATCTTGGCTTTCCTCATTGTAGTGGTCGGCATCTTGGGGTTCTTTGATTATTTCACGCCGGGGGGCCAGCTCTTCGGCCTGTTTCAGGTCAACACGGTCCATAACCTGATCCATATCGTCACGGGTGTCATCGGCCTCATCGCGGTCGTCCCCAACCGCCGTCGCTATGCCGCATGGTACATCCTCGAGATGGGCCTGCTCTATGCCGTCGTCACCATCTTTGGCTTCGTCTATGATGGCGATGTCTTTGACCTCGCCTACTTCAACCTGAATGATAATTTGCTGCACGCGGGCATCGCCATGCTTTCGTTCGGCATGAGCATCCTCATCTTGCTCGACCGCCCGCAGGAATATACGGGCATCAGTCTGCGCGACGAACCAGAGCCGCAGCGGATGTCGTATCGCTGAACCGCGCCGCGCCGTCCTCAGTCGTCCGATGACTCAGGAACGGCGTGATCGTAGTAGTACTTGAGTTGCTCTTTCAGCAGATTCGTGTCGGCCCACAGGACGGGCGCGAAGGTGTGGTATTCGCCGTCGCACTGGGCGGGCGTCGTGTCGGGCTGACAGCGCAGGTGGGGCCGCAGCCGAATGCGGATGTCGTCGCCCGCGATATCGACCCAGATGTGGCGACGGGTGTAGCCCGTGCCCCACTTCATGATGACGCCGGAGTCATATTCGTCGAACCAACCGCGTCCCTTCAGCAGGGACCGGTTCATCTCTTGCATGATGGCCGCGCCATGGCTCTCGCGCAGCACGCGCGTGGCATTTTGGCGCAGCGCCTGACGCTCTTCCTCAGTGATGGTGACGGTGTCGCTCTCGGGTTGCATGGTGGCCTATCCTCGTGCTCGGTACGATCTAGCTCTCTGATAATTGTACCGCTTCGGAGGGTGAGGCTGCTGGCGTGGGCTGCGACTCGCTCTGGCTGGCGAGTTGCAGCAGACCGATACCCGTGCCCACCAGGAAGATCCACCCTGGCACGAGCAGCAGCGTGTTCTTCAGGACCAGCCCATGAAAAT
>JBBQSR010000496.1:0-3150 GCA_038234855.1 Ktedonobacterales bacterium
GGCCGATTTGCAGCGGCACACCCACCGCCACCAGCGCGATCCGCAGCCACAGGTGCTGCGCCACCAGCGCGCCCAGCACCACGAAAAGCGGAAAGACCTCTAGCATGAAGCGCCCCTGCGAGAGCAGCGGCCACACCGGATCGATCTGCACCAAAAACAGCAGGTACAGCGGGACGGCGAAGAGTAGGTACCCGCGTGGCGCTCGCCGCACGGCGATGACCGCCAAAGCGCCCATCCCCACCACCGTCAGCCATTCCTGGGCCGCGCGCAGGGTGAAGTAGCGGCTGGGTTGCTGGCCGATGGCGTGCAACCCCAGCCATAACGTCTGCCAGGGCCACGCTGTCGCGCGGTGCCACGTCGCCTGGGCATGCCAAAACGCCAGTGGATCGCCCACCGCGTGCCACAGCCACAGTGCATAGCTGGCCGTCCCCAGCGGGATCAAGCATGCGAGTAGGATCGAACACGAAGGCCACGAAAATCCACGAAGAACACGAATGGGGGAGATGTACATGGCATAAGATGGGATGCTTGCAGGTGGCTCAGTGGGCGGGGCGAATGATTTGGATGCCGCCAGCGATTCCCACAGATAAGGCAGGATGAGCAGCAGGCCTGCCTGACGGGTGAGGGCGGCGAGCATCCCCAGCAGGGCCGCGCGCAGCCAGCGGTGCTGGCGCATCGCGCGCAGCGACGCGATGGCCAGCGCCAGGAAGAGTGCCTCGGGGTACGCGACGAAGCCAAACAGCGCGGTGGGAAAGACGCTGAGTGCCAACACCGCGCCCCGTGCCGCCGTCGCGCCAAAATCCCGCTCGGCCAGACGATAGAGTTCGGCCAGCGCCACGAGCCAGGCGACGTTAGCGATGACCATGCCCGCCAGGTAGGTATCACCGTGAAAGAGCGGCGCGACGAGGTGCTCGACCAGCGGAAAGAGCGGGAAGAACGCCGGGGTGTTGTGCGCCTCGGCGGGCACGTAGCCACGCGCCGCGATATGCGCGTAGATGTCGGCGTCCCACCGTCGCCACGTCTGCCATAGGGGCGCGCGCACCGGCTGGCTGAGCGCCGACGGCGCGACGAGGCGAGCCCCGATGACCGTCGCCCCGATCAGCCATGTCCGTGACGCCACGAACCACAGCGCGGCCCAGCCCCAGGCCGTCGTGGCCCACGCGTGCCAATGCCGCGCGGCACTGGGGCTGGGCCATATGTTGCGCGCGGGCATGCTGGCCCGTTCGCTCCGCGCCGTTGCCCGCGTGCGCTCATCCGCGAGATGACCATCCTTGGTCGTCACAGTCCTTCGTGTCCTTTGTGGATTTTCGTGGGTTGCGCGTGCGCGAAAAAAAAGGCTCTATGGGTGGTTGGCGGGTTTCACCGCCGTCAGGAAATCGACCAGTTTCGCGCGGTCCATGTTGCCGCCGCTGAGGACGGCGACGGTAACGGTGTCGGCGGGCAGGTCCACCACGCCTTCGAGCAATGCCCCCACGGTCGCAGCTCCAGAGGGTTCGACCATCAGCTTCGCGCGTTGCAGTAGCAGGCCCACGGCGCAAATGATGGCGTCATCCGACACCTGCACGACGCCATCCAGGTAGCGTTGGGCCAGTTCCAGATTGATCGCGCCCACATGCGGGGCGCGCAACCCATCCGCCACGGTGGTCGAGGGCGCGATCTCGACGGGGTGTCCGGCGGCGAGCGCCTGGCTCATCTTCGTCGCCAGCGCCGGTTCCACGCCGATCAAGCGCACCTCGGGCCGGACGGATTTGATGGCGAGCGCGATGCCGGTCGAGATGGCCCCGCCGCCGATGGGCACCAGCACCGCCCCGACCTCGGGCAGATCCTCCAAGATTTCGAGGCCGATGGTGCCATGACCCGCGATGACCAGTTCATCATCATAGGGGTGCACCAGCGTCAGACCACGCTCGGCGATCAGTTGGTAGCCCTTTTCCCAGGACTGCACGTGGCTGGCCCCATGGCGGATGACCTCCGCGCCATAGGCCAGCGCGGCATCGGTCTTGGCCTTTGGCGCGGCCTCGGGTACGACGACCGTGCAGGGGATGCCCTCAAGCTGCGCGGCCCAGGCGAGCGACTGGGCGGTGTTGCCCGCTGAGACGGTGATCAGGCCGCGCCGCCGCTCATCAGGTGTCAGGCGTGACAGCTTATACAGCACGCCACGCGGCTTGAACGAGCCGGTCTTTTGCAGATTCTCGGCCTTCAGCCAGAGTTGCGTGCGCGGCGTGGTGGCCCGCCCGATGAGGTGCGAAGAAAAGAGCGGGGTGCGATGAATTTTGCCCCGCAAAAAGGTCTGGGCGTCGCGAATATCCTCGATGGTGATCACGGGTTCAGGAGTCTCCTTCGGCATGCTCTCGTTCCATCGTACCTGTTCGTGGGACGATACGCAAGGGGTGCACCCCCGCTGGCTGGCACAAAGCATGCGAGGATATCGTCATACTGATACCCACGCGTCGGCATCTTTCCCCTTGCCGATGCGTCGCATCGCGAAAGGACCATCCCTTACCATGGCTACCAAACGACAGACCCCCACCAATGGCAATAATGCCAGCGCCGAAGCGCAACTGCATCTGCACCAGCGCGGGCGCATCATCCAGACCCCTGACACGGTGCGCAATATCCCCCTGGGCCTCGATGCCAAGGTCCGGCTGGAAAGCGCGACGGCGCTGAACCAGATCTTGGTCGATACCATTACCCTCTACAACTTGTATAAAAAGCATCATTGGCAGGTCGCGGGTCATACCTTTTACCAATTGCACCTGCTCTTTGACAAGCACGCCAATGAGCAGTTGGAACTGGTCGACCTGTTGGCTGAGCGCGTGCAGTTGCTCGGCGGCGTCGCCATCGGCATGCCCGCTGACGTGGCCGAGCGCACCAAGATCGAGCGTGCCCCCCTCGGCGTCGAGGAAGTGCCCGTGATGATCGACCGCCTGCTAGAGGCCCATGAACTGATCCTCACCGAAACGCGCGAGATCGCCGACAAGGCGCAGGAGCGCGGCGACTTGGGCACCAACGACCTGCTCGTCTCGGATGTCGTCCGTACCAACGAGTTGCAGGTCTGGTTCATCGGCGAGCATGTCGTCGAAACCCCGACCGTCGACGCGGGCCACAGCCACAACTAACGTTTGATCTCTTTCGCTCCGCGCGCCGCCC
>JBBQSR010000497.1:0-3141 GCA_038234855.1 Ktedonobacterales bacterium
CGTCACCTTTGATAATGGCATGGCGGACAGCGGCATCTTCAAGCGCGACGGCACGTATCACTATACCTTCACTAAGGCGGGGACTTTTATCTACCATTGCTCGGTGCACCCTGGCATGGTCGGGCGGGTCGTGGTCACACCCTAGCAACCGCAGGGTGGATATCTTTGGCGCGCAGGCATCTTTTGACACGAAAGAGGGAGCGAACATGGCGAACACGAACGATCTGCATGTGGTCTTGGGCGGCACGGGTGGCGTCGGCAGCGCGGTGGTGCGCGAGTTGGCGCGACAGGGGCGGCGGGTGCGCGCGGTCAGCCGCACCGGCACGGGGGCGCTGCCCGCTGGCGTCGAATCCGTCGCGGCGGATACCAGCACGACCGAGGGCGCGCGGACGGCGTGCGCAGGCGCGGAGGTGGTCTATTGCTGCACCAACCCACCCTATGACCAATGGGCGGCGCGATTTCCCGCGCTGGTCGACGCGGCCATCGCGGGCGCGGCCTCCGCTGGGGCGAAGCTGGTGATGGCCGACAACCTGTACATCTACCCCCCCACGTCGCAGCCGCTCACCGAAGATATGCCGTGGCAGCCCATCACCCGCAAGGGCAAGGTGCGCGTGGCGCTGGATGAGACGCTGCTGGCGGCCCACCGGAGCGGCCAGGTGCGCGTCGCCATCGGGCGCGCGTCGGACTATTATGGTCCCAACGCGCCCGCCTCCTTCGTGGGCGAGATGTTCTTTGGGCAGGTGCTGGCGGGCAAGGGCGTGCAGTGGCCGGGGCGCATCAACCTGCCGCGTTCGCTGTCGTACACCGACGATTTCGCGCGCGGGCTGGTCACCCTGGGCGAACGCGACGCGGCACTGGGGCAGGTGTGGCACATCCCCACCGCCGAGCCGTTGACGGCGACGCAGTTCGTCGCGCTGGCAGCGGAGGTCGCGGGAACTGGGGCTCATGCCACCGCCGTCTCGCCGCTGATGATGCGGATGGTGGGGCTTTTCGTCATGCCGGTGCGCGAGAGCATCGAGATGATCTACGAAAACACCGAACCCTTTGTCGTGGACGGCGGTAAATTCACGCGGGCCTTTGGCTTCACCCCCACGGCGCATCGCGTGGCGCTGGAGCCGACCATCGCCTGGTATCGTGCCCACGCTGCCAAGAAATAGCATGACCGCCCTCTATCGTTGGTCATGGGCAAAGATGTGCCGCCACTCATGACCGCCGATAGAGGGCGTGACGCCAGGGGGCGGGTATGCTGATGTCAGCAGATCTTGATGGCGTCTACGTCACACAGAGGGGAAAAAATCATGGGAATCGCACCACCTGTTTTCACGACCGAGGCACCGACGGCACCCACAAAAGAGGGGGTGCGTAGCATCTTTCAGCGCATGCTGCGTGTCAGTCCATTTTTCACCTACGCGGGGCTGGCGATGTTGCCGCTTGCGTTGGTCGCTATTGTTGGTTTGTTTGTTGATCCGCAAGTCATCACCAATTCGCCCGCGTGGCTGAAGCCGCTGAAGTTCGCCATCTCGACCAGCATCTATGCCTTTACCGTGCTGTATCTGTTGACCTTTGTGCAGGGGCACCGCCGCACGGTCGCCATCATCACGAATATGATGGCGGTGGGGTTGCTGGTTGAGGTGGGCTTGATCACCATGCAGGTCGTGCGTGGCACCACCAGTCACTTCAACCTTTCAACGCCCTTTGATAGCGCGGTCTTTGAGACGATGGCGATCTTCATCGTGCTGGTCTGGACGATGGGCCTCATCACGGCGATCTTGTTGCTGCGTCAACGGCTGCCCGATGCCGCCTGGGCCTGGTCGCTGCGGCTGGGGATGATCATCGCACTCGTCGGAATGGCGTTGGCCTTCCTCATGACCATTCCGACGAGCGCGCAACTGACCGCCGCGCAAGCAACGCATGGATTGGAGGCCATCGGCGGGCATGCGGTTGGCGCAGCGGACAGCGGCCCTGGGTTGCCGGTGCTGGGGTGGAGCACGGTCGGCGGCGACCTGCGTGCGCCGCATTTCGTCGGGCTGCATGGGTTGCAGATCTTGTTGCTGGTGGGCATTCTGGTGGCGCAGACCGCCGCTTGGCTCGATGTGCGGCACCGTGTGGCGCTGGTCGTGACGGCGGGGCTGGGCTACCTGGGCCTCGTCGGCATCCTCACCTGGCAGGCGCTGCGGGCACAGTCCATCGTGCACCCTGACGCGTTGACGCTGGTGAGCCTGGCGGCACTGGTGGTCGTGACGGGGGGCGTCATCGGTGGTGTGCTGTTGCACGGTCGGTCGCTGCGCCGCGCGGCGTAGTCCCACCGCAATGAGGGAGTCAGCCACAATGCTGGCTCCCTTTTGCTATGGGCCGAATGGCGTATCAGTGGTCAGAGGAACGCTTCCTCACGCGCGGGTGTAGCGCATATAGACCACGCCTGTCGGGAGCGCCTGAGATTCGCTCAGTTGCAGATTCATGCGCTGCCCGTCGGGAAACAGTTTCTTGCCACCGCCGAGCACCAGCGGATACACATGCAGTCGATATTCGTCGATCAGGTCATGCGCGGCCAGGGTGTGCACCAATACGCTGCTGCCATCGATGATGATATTCTTGCCAGGCTGGGCTTGCAGGGCACGGACTGCCTCGACCACATCGCCGTTGAGGATGGTCGAGTTGCGCCAGGCCGAGGCTGTGGTCAAGGTGGTAGAGGCGACATACTTTGGCGTGATGTTCATCAAATCGCCAAAGGGGTCGCCATCTGGCATGGGGTCGAATGCCTCGCCGTGGGTCTGCCAGGTCTTGCGCCCGAGCAGGAAGGCGCCGCTCTCGCTCATGGCCTGGGCGAAGTGCGCGCCGATGTCATCGTGCCAGTATGGCCGCGTCCACCCCCCATGGGTAAAGCCGCCTTCGGTGTCTTCCTCCGCGCCCCCTGGCGCTTGGATGACGCCATCTAGCGTCACAAATTCGGCGACGACGATTTTGCGCATGTGTTCCTCCGTATTTTGTACGACTTCTTAGCTTTGACTAGTATAGTCTTCTTTGTGGCAGCGAATAAAGCGGCAGGGTGCGCCATGATATACCCATGACGTAATGACACGAGGACGTCAGGCGGTTGGAACCGACCTTATGGGAAGTTTCAACCGCCCGCCGTCCCGCTAC
>JBBQSR010000498.1:0-3134 GCA_038234855.1 Ktedonobacterales bacterium
CGAATCCTGAGGTATTCGGCAGCAGGGACGATCCAGGCAGCGCAACGAGGGCAATGCCCGCCACCACCGTGATACCGATCCCGAACCAAATGAGCAGACGATCTCGCCGCATATTTGATTTCGCTTTGCCCTGCCAAGGATCTGTTGCCGTCATCCTATTCCTCCTTGTGATGTGGTGGTTTACGCCCATTTGTGCATGACAATAAAAATGAAAGCTGGGAGATCACTCCCGTCAACAAAGATCACCGTGGCGTGACCGAGACGGCCCATATTGTGGGGAGGTGTAGCTGATGCGCCAAGGTGACGCGCTCTAACTTATCGGTAATTGTGCCGTGTTGGTCCGTCTGCTTTTCTCGATAGTCGATGAGCGGGGGCGTGAGTTGGATGGTCTGCGCGTTCCAGCGCAAGATGATGGTACCAGCCAAATCAAAGAGGCTCAGGGCATATTCGCGGTTGAGGCGTTCTTGCAGGGCATGCACCCAGGCATGGTCTTTCGAGGCGCTGCTGGTTTCGGCAGCCGACAAGGTGGCGACGGACAGCGGTTCCAGCGTCAGTGCGGCATCTTGATAGTGAGCTGCGGGTGAAGCCGAGTCGCGCAGTTCCTGCTCAAGCGTTGCCCACCCCGCGTAGTGCAGCAATTCGACCTCACCTTCATCGCTGAGGTTGAAGGTCGCGTTCGCTTGTAGCGTTTCTGGAAGCGTCTCGGGATAATACGCGACATCGTTGTCGGCACATAACGCTGCGATATATGATTCCGTGGCGAGATAGCTGGCGTGTGCCCTGCGCCGCCCTGAATGGGTGAAGGCGTCGATGAGCGCCCGCTTGGCTGCTAGCCGCGTGTTGCCAACGGCGCTTTCCTCCCAACACCAGGCATTGAGGGGATTCCCCTCGGCGAAGATGGGCAAGCCACGGCTGGTCGAATAGCGAAAGGTGCGCTCCGCGCCATCGCTGCCCGCCGCCGTCAGCGCATCCGCCTCGCGGACGATGGCGAGCAGCAACGAGAGCCGCTGCCGCTCGTTGGGGGGGAGCTGGCTCGCGAAGGCGGTTAGCGCCGTTTCATACTTCGCGATGCCGATTTTCCCGACGTTGCCCTGCCACACCGTCGAGGGGAATTTATAGCTCGTGTCGTCATGCCTGGCGATCAGGAAGCAGACCGCATCGATGAGCGCGGGGAATCGCTGGAAGTAGGGAGCCTGGGGGAGACATTGCTGGGCGATATCGATGCTTGCCTGCACATGTTCATTGCGATTGGGCGACCACGTGGCCTCGTAGGCGGAATACCCGATATCATGTAACAAGACTGCGGAATCGAGCAGCAGATATTCCAGGGCGGAAAGCGTATCACCAACCTGCTGGGCCGTGAAGTGGGCGAACTGAAGGACATGTTCATGATGGTGCGCGCCATGGTAATCATCGACCTGCGGAAACGCATCGGCCAGACACCCACGCACGTGGATCAAGACGTCCTCGCGCTCATCCTCTTTGGGTGAGGGGATATGGGGGAAGAGGGAGTTGTTCGCGGCCATCCCAAGCACCTCTTCTTGTGGTGAATTCGGCCCTCGACCTGGTATCGAGTGGCGCGTGGCTTCGTCCCATCTTCGGTGAATGATTGAGCGAATTGTATAACGTGGCGCGCATGATCGGCAAGGATGGGCCTACACCGTATCTGAGCGCGCATCAGCCGTTGCCGTGTGGCCGACACACAGCGGCAAGAGTGTCTGCCACAGTTCCTCGAAGGTGCCGTCGTTGGCGATCTCGTGGACGGTGGTGCCCGCCTCGCGCTCCACCGCGATGATCTCGCGGTAGTAGGCGGCGAGTTGCTGGTGGCGCGGTGAGGGTAATTCATCGGGTTTCAGCGTCGTGCGGCGCGTCAGGTAGATGGCGATGGGGCTGGGCAGTGTGCGCCAAAAGGTGCGTTCGGGCTCCACCATCCCCAGGGCTTGTTGGGGCGACAGATGGGGGCGGCTATAGGCGTAGGTGCTCCACCAATAGCGGTCCAGCAGCACCACGCCGCCCACAGGGTCGGCAAGGATGGGCGCGATGCGCGAACGAATGACATCGACATGCGCCGCCACGTGCAGCAGTTGCAGCGCGATGGGGTCGATCTCATCCACCGTCAGCGTGCCCTGCGTCTGCCCATGGTGCAGTTGATAGACCCATTCACCGAGCGAGTGCGGGCGGTTGCCGGGGAACGACGCGCGGAAGACGGGTGTGGCGGGGGCGTGCTCCGCGAAATAGGCCGTCAGCGCGCGGGTGATCGTCGTTTTGCCGACGCCATCCACGCCCTCGAAGATGATGAATCGGGGTGCGGCGGGTGGTGTGTGCATAGCGCGTCTCACTCTCTCATTCGGGGTGTGCCGTGGCTGCGGCTAGGGCTGTGCGACATCGATGTGCAGGCGGCGCGGGTACATGCGCATCAGCGTGTCAGAGTCGCGCACCAGCCCTTGATACGTCGCCTCTAGCTCTTTGGCATAGACCATCTCTTCGGCATACGTCACCTTCTTGATGCCCGCCTGGATCAGTTCTTTCAGGCAGCCAAAGCAGGGGCGGTGCGTCGCGTAGATCTCGGCTCCATTGGTCGAGGTGCCCTGGCGCGCGGCGAGGACGATGGCATTTTGCTCGGCGTGCACGCACAGGCACCAGTCATAGCCTTCCAGCGAGGCGACCTCAGAGTTGCAGCGCGGACAACCGCCCTCGTCGCAGTTGGGCACTCCAAAGGGCGTGCCGTTATAGCCGGTGCTGATGATGCGGTGCTCCATCACGATCAGCGCGCCCACCTGCCGCCGGATGCAACTGGATCGGCTGGCGACCACATAGGTGATCCCCGTGTAATAATCATCCCAACTCAGGCGCGCGCGCAACTGACTCACCCTGTTTTCTCCTCAGCGAATAGACTATGCCCTCCTTTTATTATACCACTTGACTCGGTGATGCCCCCTCAGAGGGGGATGTTGCCGTGCTTCTTCGGCGGATTCGTGTCGCGCTTGTTCCTCAACATAGCATGCCCGCTGATGCGCCTGGCGCGCGTCTCGCCTCGTCTGCGATATGATATGCTACACCTAAAAAGCGCGCGAGGGACGACGATGGCAGCACCACTCTGGGGCACGGTTTATGACCTGGGCGAGATCCCCCTC
>JBBQSR010000499.1:0-3118 GCA_038234855.1 Ktedonobacterales bacterium
TCATATTCTCGGTCGCGGATATACCTCAACGGTGTTTGAGGAACTGACGATTTCTCCCAATGGCCAACAGGTGCTTTTCACCATTGAAGATGGCCGCCCAAAGTTGATCGTCACGTTCGCCATCAGTGGCGATGAGAGCACCAACCGGCAGTATCGTGCCCCAGCGGATCAGCCCGTGATCTTGTCGGTCGCATGGCTCGGCGACTCCACCGGATTTGACGCGATCTTCACCAGCCTCCCTGCGACCTCATACACACAGTATCGGTTTCTGCTTGCAACGCCTATCGATGATGCTGGCAACATCGTAAGGGCGACAATCGCCTCAGGAGACCTCGTCACGATGGCATATATCAGTCCTGGTGCGTAACCAGTCAGGAAGGGCGATGCATCCTCGTAGCTGAAGACTTCGTGGATGCATCGCTCAGTTTTTATAAAACCTCTTGTCATGTGTTTCGCGCGATGTCGTACACTCAAACAAAAAAAAAAGCGGTTCAGGAGGCGAGCCAACGATGGATTTTGCCTATAGCGCGCGAATGCAGGAACTGCGCGACCAGGTGAGCGGTTTCATGGACGCGCACATCTACCCCAACGAGCGTCTGCATGATGAACAGATCGCGGCATCTGGCAACCCCTTCGCCCACCCCGCCATCGTGGATGAGTTGGCGGCGCGGGCACGCGAGGCGGGGTTATGGAACCTCTTTTTGCCCAACAGCCCCTTTGGCGCGGGCCTGAGCAATCTGGAATACGCGCCATTGGCGGAGCTGATGGGGCGCGTCGTCTGGGCTAGCGAGGTCTTTAACTGCAACGCCCCCGATACGGGCAATATGGAGGTGCTGGCGCAATTCGGCACGCCCGCGCAGCAAGAGCAGTGGTTGCGGCCCCTGCTGGCGGGCGAGATGCGGTCGGCCTTTTGCATGACGGAGCCAGCGGTCGCCAGTTCCGATGCTACGCGCATCCAACTGACGATCCGCCGTGACGGTGACGACTATGTGCTGAATGGGCGCAAATGGTGGGCATCGGGGGCCATGCGCCCGCGTAGCGCCATTTTCATCGTCATGGGCAAGACCGCGCCCGACAGCCCCGACACGCATCGCCAACAGAGCATGATGCTGGTGCCTCGCGACACGCCGGGCGTCACGGTCGTGCGCAACCTGCGGGTGATGGGCTATGAAGACCCCGAGAGCCACTGTGAGGTCACGTTCGAGGATGTGCGGGTGCCCGTCACCAATCTGTTGGGCGGCGAGGGCGACGGTTTCGCCATCGCGCAGGCGCGGCTGGGGCCGGGGCGCATCCACCACTGCATGCGGTGCATCGGCGCGGCGCAACGTTGCCTGGAGCTGATGTGTCAGCGGGTGTCGTCGCGCGTCGCCTTTGGCCGCCCCCTCGCCGAGCAGGGTGTGATCCGCGAATGGATCGCCGATTCGGAGGTCGAGATCGCCCAGGCACGACTGCTGACCCTGCAAGCGGCATGGACTATCGATCAGCAGGGCAAAAAGGCCGCGCAAGATATCATCGCCATGATCAAGGTCGTCGCGCCGAGCCTGTTGCAGCGCGTCGCCGACCGCGCGATGCAAGCCTTTGGTGGCGCTGGCATGAGCGACGACTTCCCCATGGCCTTCCTGTGGACGCAGGGGCGCACGCTGCGACTGGCCGATGGCCCTGATGAGGTCCACAAACGCGCCATCGCGAAATCTGCGTTGCGCCGCTATGTGGGATGAAGCAGGAGACGAGCGCGTGAAACCGCCCGCCCGTCGCGACTGTCGCTAACCGCGCTGAACCACTTCGGGCAGGTCGTGCCACTATGCCCACCACGTCGCGTTCACATGCCGGGTGCTCCACCGATTCGGTCAGCGCTCTCTAGGCTGGCGTCGTGGTGGCGGCATCTATGCGCGCCATATCGGCGGCGAAAACGTCGCCGCTGTATTCGTAACGAGCAGCTTCGGTTTTCCCTCTTCTCGTGGCGAATCTTATATTCTTATAGCCATTGCCTACAAAGGAAGAAAGTGGGTGGCAAAGAACCGCAGAAAAGACTCCAAAAGTGGAACATATGAAAGATGGTATACTCAAGCGGTAAAGCGAAAATGCGCGAAATCTTAAGGAGTCCATTTCCTCATGGCTGTCGATCTGAAGGGTGCGGATGCCGCGTATTCCGATGCGGATTTGCGCGGTGTAGCGTTGGTGCGCGCGGAATATCATCGCATTCTGGAACTGTTGGGGCGCGTGCCGAATTCGGTGGAGTTGGGCATCTTTGGTGCGATGTGGAGCGAACATTGCGGCTACAAAAACAGCCGCGCGCTGCTGAAACGCTTCCCCACCACGGGGCCGCGTGTCCTGCTGGGGCCAGGCGCGGAAAACGCCGGAGCTATCGACGCGGGCCACGGACTGGCGGTCGTTTTTAAGATCGAGAGCCACAACCACCCCAGAGCGGTCGAGCCGTTTCAGGGCGCGGCGACGGGGGTCGGCGGCATCTTGCGCGACATCTTCACCATGGGCGCGCGGCCCATCGCCCTGCTCGATTCGTTGCGGTTCGGCGACCCCACCAACGCGCGCACCCGTTACCTGTTTGATGGCGTGGTCGGCGGCATCGGGCACTATGGCAACTGCATGGGCATCCCCACCGTCGGCGGCGAGATCTATTTCGATGCGACCTATGGCGCGAATCCATTGGTGAACGCGATGTGCGTGGGCGTGGTGCCGACCGACCGCATCTTGCCCGCGCGGGCGGGCGGTGTGGGGAATCCCGTTCTTCTGGTGGGGGCTAGCACCGGGCGCGACGGCATCCATGGGGCGACCTTCGCCTCCGTCAGCGACCCGAACTCGACGCAGCGGTCGGCGGTGCAGGTGGGCAACCCCTTCCTCGAAAAGCTGCTGATGGAAGCTTGCCTGGAACTGCGCGACACGGGCTGGCTGGTGGGCCTGCAAGACCTCGGCGCGGCGGGCCTGACCAGCGCCACGGTCGAAGCCGCACACAAGGGGGGCTGCGGGCTGGACCTGGATGTGGCCCAGGTGGCGCGGCGTGAAGACGGCATGACGCCATATGAGATCATGCTATCTGAATCTCAGGAGCGCATGCTTGCCATCGTCCATGACGGACATGAAGCCGATGTGCAACGCGTCT
>JBBQSR010000500.1:0-3108 GCA_038234855.1 Ktedonobacterales bacterium
GAAGTCGGCACGCGCCCCATAGAGCGCGTGCAGCAGGGCGTGCAAGCGTGGATAGACCGGGGTCAGGCGCGCCACGAAGAGCGCGCGATCCGTTTCATCCGTGAAAAGCGCCGCGCAACGCGGGAGCAGATCCTCCCACAGTTGCTGCGCGTCCTGTTCGAGAACGGTACCGATGGTGAGCCTCCCCAAATGTAGTCCGCTAGCACGCTAGCCCTTCAAGCCGCTGCGCGCCACCCCTTGCACGAAAGCGTTTTGGAAGATCAAAAAGACGACCAGCAACGGCAGGGTCATGATGGTGGCGAAGGCCATGATGTCGCCCCATTGGATCGGCGGCAGGGTCTGAAATTCGGCGATGCCCAGCGGCAGCGGGCGCACCTGTGGCCCGCGCGTCACCAGCACCGGCCACAGCAGTTGCCCCCAGGAATAGAGGAAGCTGAGGATGGCGACCGTGGCGTACGCTGGTCGCGCCAAGGGCACCATGATGCGCCAAAACGTCACCAGCGGATTCGCCCCATCAAGCTGCGACTGCTCTTCGAGTTCCTTGGGCAGACTCAAGAAGAACGTGTAGAAGAGGTAGATGTAGAAGGGATTGGCGATGAATGGCAGGATCTGCACATAGTACGTGTCGAGCCACTGAAGCTGCGCCATCATGTAAAAGAGCGGGACGGCGTAGGCTTCGAGCGGGATGATCACCAACGCGATGACCACCGCCACCACCACGCCACGCCCGACGAAGCGAAACCGTGCCAGCGCGTAGCCAAACAGGCTATTCACCACCAACCCCAGCGCCACCGTCGACAGGGTGATCAGCAGCGAATTGAAGAAGAGATGGCCCACATCCGCCCGCGCCGCCGCCTCGCCAAAGTTCGCCAGCGATGCCCCAAAGGGGATGAAGGCGCGCCACGAATTGCCATCCACCAGGACGATATCGCTGGGCTTGAGCGACCCCACGAACATGAAGAGCAACGGAAACAGAAAGAAAGCCGCCAAGAGCACCAGCACGGCATAGCTCCCCAGCGCTTTCAGGGGCAAGCCGCTCCGCTGGCCCGCCTTAGTGGCAGCCACGCGCTCCGGGGCAGGCACGGCCTCCGTCGTTGCAATGGCCTGGTTCATGCAATTTCTCCCTGCTCGCGAATGAAGATGCGCTGGATCAAACTGAGCACCAGCACGACGACGAAGAACAGCACGGCGATGGCCGCGCTGGCCCCGATGCGCTGCTGCCCAAAGCCCGTGGTGATGACCCGCGTCATCAGCGTCTCGGTGCTGCCCACTGGGCCACCCTGCGTCAACACGAACACCTGATCGAAGAGCCGGAAGGCGAGGATGGTGGTGATGGTGCCGACGAAGATCAACGTGTTGCGCAACTGCGGCAGGGTGATGTTGACGAACTGCGACCACCCGCTCGCGCCATCGACCGATGCCGCCTCGTACAACTCATGCGGGATGTCTTGCAATCCCGCCAGGATGATGATCATCTGAAAGCCGACGCCTTGCCAGATCGACATCAGCATGATGGCAGGCAGGGCGAAATGCGGATCATGCAACCAGTCGGGGTGGAAATGCCCCAAGGTGATCGCGCGCATGAAGCCGTTGATCAAGCCGCTATCGGGCGCGTAGAGCAGTTTCCAGATGGTCGCGGCGGCGGCCATCACCATGACGACCGGCGCGAAGAAGATCGTGCGGAAGATCTTGATGCCCCGGATCTTTTGATTCACCAAGATCGCCAGCCACAGGGCAAAGGTCGTTTGGACGGGCACGACGACCACTACGAAGAGCAGGTTGTTGCCGAATGCCTGGCGCACCAGCGGGTCGGCCAGCGCCCGCTGGTAATTCAACCAACCGACGAAGTGCGCGGGCAGCGGCGAGATCAGCCGCAGATTCGTGAAGGAATAGCCGATTGCCAGCGCGAAGGGCACCACCAAAAACGCGACCAGCAAGATCGCCCCTGGCAGCAGAAACCCCGCCGCCGCCAGTTGATCGCCCCAGTTGCGCCGCGCCTTACGCGGCGGCGTTGCCGTGACCGCTGCCATAGCGTGACCTCCTCAATGAGATGACCGACCCTTCCCCATTTTAGCGGATGAGAAAGGGCCAGTAAGACGAGCTCCCCTTATTGCTGGGGCGGTGGGTAACCACTGTTATCTGAGATGTCTTGGTCGATGGTCTTTACGGCGGTGTCGAGGGCCGCCTTCACATCTTTGCCATCGCTGATGTCCTGAATCGCTTGAGCATAGGCGCTGGTGATGGTGGGGTAGGCGGGCGTCTGAGGCCGCGAGACCGCGCTCGACTCAAGCTGCTGAATGTAGAGGTACTCCGCACCGCCCGCGCTGAACTGTGGCAACTGCGCGGCAGCGGATTTGCGCGAGGGCACCGCGCCATTCGCTGTGGTGATGCGCTGGATCTCTTGATCTTGCATCAGGTAGTTGATGAAGGACCAGGCACCATCGACATTCGCGGCATGCTGGGTGATGCCCCACTGCCACGAACCCAGGCCCGTCTTGCTGCCCTGGCCAAAGTTTGGCAGGGGAATCAAGGCCAGATCGCTGCCCCAGGCTTTCTGATAGTCGTTGAACTGCCAGTGGCCAACCCACGAGATGGCGGCAGTGCCGTTGATGAAGGACTTGTCATCGGTGTTGGGGTTGACCAGCCCCTGCTTGAACCAGCTTTGGAAGGTCGTCAGTGCCGCGACCGACTGCGCGCCGTTGAGGGCACCATCGGCGGTCTTGTAATCGGAGCGGTTGATGAGGTCGCCACCAGCGGACTGGATGACGGGCGAGAAGCCATAGCTAAACCACTCGCTTTTGCCATAGTTCAGTTTCAGATCCAGCGGCTTGGCGATGCCGCCCTTTTGCAACGCTAGCAGCGCTTTGGTGAATTCATCCGCCGTCCCAGCATCGCTGATGCCGGTAGGGATGCGGACGCTCGCCTTTTGCAGCAACGACTTGCGGGCGTACAAAGCCAAGCCAGAGTCGAAGGTGCCGATGCCATAAAAATGGTTGGCATAGGTCCCTTGGTTGACGATGGATTGCAGCAGGTCGCCCTTCAGTTCGGGCGTGACGCAATTATCCAGCGGCACCAGATCTTTGTTCCAGGCATAATTGTACAGCAACG
>JBBQSR010000501.1:0-3098 GCA_038234855.1 Ktedonobacterales bacterium
GCGATCCGCAGGTGGTGACGGCCTACCTCGGGAAGGTGGCCTGAGGTGCTGGCGATCAAGGGCCTGGTCGCCGGCTATGGGGGGGCCACGGTCCTGCACGGCGTCGATATCACCATCTCTGCGGGTGAACTGGTGGCAGTCATCGGACCTAACGGTGCCGGCAAGTCGACCTTGTTGCGGGCGATATCAGGTCTGGTGGGCCCGACACAGGGTAGCATTCAATTTGACGGCCATGACCTGCTGGAGTGGGAGCCCGATCAGGTCGTGCGGCACGGTCTGATCCATGTGCCTGAGGGGCGCATGGTGCTCCACCGAATGACGGTACACGAGAACATCATGCTTGGCGCTTACGCCAGGCCACGCAACGCCGATCTTTCCGGCGATCTGGCCTATGTGCTCGACCTGTTTCCGAGCTTGGCCAAGCGGCTCTCGCAGGTCGCGGGCACTCTCAGCGGCGGAGAGCAGCAGATGCTGGCGATTGCCCGAGGGCTGATGGCTTCGCCCCGGCTGCTGATGCTGGACGAGCCATCGTTGGGTATTGCGCCCCTGCTGGTGGAGAAGATCTTTTCCGCCATTGAGCAGATCCGCACGAAGGGCGTGACCATCCTGCTAGTGGAGCAGAATGCAGTGAGGGCATTGTCTGCTGCCGCGCGGGCCTATGTGCTTGATCTGGGGCGCGTTACGGCCGAGGGGGCAGCAGCGTCCTTGCTAGTTGACGAGCGTGTACGCCAAGCGTATCTCGGTATCTAGTCCGAGTTTCAGCCCCCCGATGGCCACCCAAAATCTCGCACTTTTGGCCACCTCAAATTCCCCCACCCTGAGGGCGGCGTAACGATGGTCTGAGCGAACACGTTTCGCCGCCCTCCTGACAGCTCCGGGTAGGACGTTACCTTCACTCCCCTCACACGAGGGGAAACTGGATTGAACGTTTTGAAACCACACCTACAAACGACACTGTCGACGCTGCTGGGAGCCGGCAAGAGCCACCGCGAGATCGAGCGCATCACCCGGATTGATCGCAAGACCATTCGCGCCTACCACCAGCGGCTCGCCGGCGGGCAGTCAAATTCCTCCGGGGTGGCCACCGGCTCGGCAGCTCAAACTCCCCCACCCCGGCCACCGGCGGCACAAGCCCAGCGCGTCTCGGCTTGCGAGCCGCATCGCGCCTTCATCGAGGCCCAGCTGCGGCTCAAGCGCAACTACACCGCCATCTACCAGGACCTGGTCGATACGGAATGTTAAGTATTTTGGCTTTGTGAGCCTGGCGTCGTCGCAACGTCGCAAAAGCGTCTATGCAGAGAATGCTCGGCCCAAGGATGCAGGCAAGGTTTCACCCAAACCCGATCCCACAACCCGCCGGGAAAAGCAACAGGGAAAGCAACACCGCAGGACCTCAGCGAGCGCCTGGCAATTCCACCCTGAGGTCGCGACTGACGCAGCTCTCATCTTGCCTTCTAGAGGCGCGGCAGCCTACTATTCTTGCAGCCAGCCTCATCATTAGTCTCGCGCGCCGCAGCCACAAATCCTTGGCCGGATGCAGCTGTTCAGCGACTGCCGCGCCGGCATAGACAAGTTCATGGCGTCCTGGGCCGGGCTGAAGCCTTCGCACGACGTCAAATCTCTCCGGATCGCCAGCACCGTACGAGATGGCCCGACCCTGCGGTGTCCAGTCCGGGTGGCGGCTCGGCGCGGCATCTGTCAAGCGCGTAGGCGCAACGCGTGTGGAAGTGGCATCCCGCAGGCGGGTTCGCCGCCGACGGCACCGTACCTTCGAGCGGGGCCACATCGACGTTGGCGCGCGGATCGGGCAAGGGAGCGGAGGCCATCAGCGCGCGAGTGTAGGGGTGCTGAGGAGCCGCGAACAGGTCTGCCCCACTGGCCAGCTCGACGATGCGTCCCAAGTACATCACCGCGATGCGGTCGCTCATGTGGCGCACCACCGACAGGTCGTGCGAGATGAATAAGTAGCTCAGTCCGTACTGCTCCTGCAGGTCCTGCAGAAGATTGAGAATCTGGGCCTGGATGGATACGTCAAACGCCGACACGGGTTCGTCGCAGACGATCAGCCTGGGCTTGAGCGCCAGCGCACGGGCAATGCCAATACGCTGGCGCTGCCCGCCCGAAAACTCGTGCGGATACCGGTCCTTGGCCGACGCCGGCAGACCGACCGCGTCGAGCAGCTTCAGCACCTCGCGGGCGAGGTCGGCAGCGCCCAGCCCCAGGTGGATGCGCAGCGGCTCGGAAAGAATGCGTCCGACCTTCATCCGCGGATTCAGCGATGAATACGGATCTTGGAACACGATTTGAATCGCACGTCGGTACTTAAACATCGCCCGCTCGTCCAGCTCCGCAATGTCCTGCCCCTCGAAGCGGATGCTGCCAGCGCTCGGATCCTGCAGGCGAACGATCAGGCGCCCCAGCGTGGACTTGCCGCAGCCACTCTCGCCGACCAGACCCACGGTCTCACCGGGCATCACGGTAAGGTCAACGTGGTCGACCGCCTTGACCCAGCCGGTGGGTCGTAGGAATATCCCACCGGTGACCGGAAAATGCTTGCGCACTCCACGCAGTTCGAGCATCGGCACGGAAGCGGGGAGCGGGACGGGCGGCTCTGCGTTCACTCGACTACTCCCATCCTGGGGAATGCGGGGCGGCGCGCCATGGGAGAAGCCATGCGGCGCTCACGCCGGCTGTCCATCGGCAATCAGCCAACAGCGCGCGCGGTGGCCAGAGCCCAGGCCCGGAACCGGTAGCAGGGGCGGCTCTTTCATCCGGCATTTTTCGTGCACGCGCGGGCAACGGTCAGAAAAGCGACAGCCCGGTGGCAACTGGCGCAGGTTGGGGACCATGCCGCCGATCGCGTTGAGCCGGGTGCCGCGGGTGCTTGCAGCGCGGCTGTCGTAGCGTGGGATTGAACCGAGCAGGCCCACCGTATAGGGGTGGCTCGGGTGGTCGAACAGGTCCAGCACATCGGCGGTCTCGACGATGACACCGGCATACATCACCACGACGCGCTGTGCCATGCGAGCGATCACGCCCATGTCGTGGGTAATGAGCAGCATCGCCGCGCCGGTCTCCGCACCCAGGCGTTTCATCAG
>JBBQSR010000502.1:0-3096 GCA_038234855.1 Ktedonobacterales bacterium
TGGGTGATTTTGCCGCAGCACAACAGGGCAGCGCGGCTACCGCATGGGTCGACGCGCTGCCCTGTTCGCTGAAAGAGATTGCGCTTAGCGATTGGCGACGGCGACGGGCTTTTGCAGACCCAGTTCGCTCATCATCGTGGCGATGTCCTTCGAGTCAAGGGTTTCGCGCTCCAGCAGCGTTTCCGCCATCTTGTCGAGGAAGGGGCGATTGCTCGAAAGGATGCCTTCCACGAACTGATAGCGTTCCTGGATGATATCTTTCACCTCGGCATCGATCATCGACGCCGTCTGCTCGGAATATTCGCGCTGCTGGCCCAGGCTCATCTCGCGGCCAAGGAAGACCTCGCGATCCGCCCCGTAAAAGACCGGACCGACCGAGGCGCTCATGCCCCAGCGCGTCTCCATCTCGCGCGCGATGCCGGTCACGTTTTGGAAGTCGTTTTCGGCCCCCGTCGTCACCTCGCCCAGCGCCACCTGCTCGGCCACGCGGCCACCCAGGCCATACGCGATGCGCGCCAGCAGATAGTTCTTCGAGTAGTTGTGGCGGTCCTCGGTGGGCATGAACTGCGTCACGCCCAGCGTCTGCCCGCGCGGCACGATCGTGACCTTATGCACCGCGTCGCCGCCCGGCGTCATCATGGCGACGATGGCGTGGCCGCTCTCGTGGTACGCCGTGATCGTGCGCTCCTCGGGCGATAGCACCAGCGGACGCTGCGCGCCGATCATGATGCGGTCCAGCGCGTCCTCGAAGCACTGCATCGTCACCTTTTGCAGGTTACGGCGCGCGGCCAGCAAGGCCGCCTCATTGGCGAGGTTCGCCAGGTCCGCGCCGACCATGCCCGCCGTGTTGCGCGCGATGATGTCGAGCTTCACATCTGGCCCCAGGGGGATCTCGCGGGTGTGCACTAGCAAGATCGCCTCGCGTCCGGGCCGGTCGGGCCGGTCGACCACCACGCGACGGTCGAAGCGACCGGGGCGCAGCAACGCGGGGTCCAGCACGTCGGGGCGGTTCGTCGCGGCGAGCACGACGATGGCCGAGCGCGAGTCAAAGCCATCCATCTCGACGAGGATCTGGTTCAGCGTCTGTTCGCGTTCGTCGTTGCCGCCGCCCAGGCCCGCGCCGCGCTGGCGCCCGACGGCGTCCAGTTCATCTACGAAGATGATGCAGGGCGCGCTCTTCTTGGCCTTGTCAAAGAGGTCACGCACGCGACTGGCACCGACGCCCACCAACATCTCGACGAACTCGGAACCCGACATCGAGAAGAACGGCACATCGGCCTCGCCCGCCACGGCCTTGGCCAGCAGCGTTTTACCCGTGCCTGGCGGGCCGACGAGCAGCACGCCATGGGGGATCTTGCCGCCCAGGCGCTGATAGCGATCCGGAGAGCGCAGATAGTCGACGATCTCTTCCAGGTCGACCTTGGCTTCCTCGGCCCCCGCGACATCCGCGAAGGTGGTGCGCGTCTTGCCGCCTGTGTACAGCCGCGCGCGACTCTGACCGAAGCTGAAAAGGCCCTGCTGCGCGCCCTGCTGGCGGCGCGTCATCCACCAGATCACCCCGACTATCAGGATGACCGGCAGCAGCGACAAGATGATCGAGAGGATGGTGCTGCCGGTGCCCGTGCCGCTCGGTGCCGTCCCCACGACCTGCACGCCATAACCACGCAAATCGGTGATGGGATTTTCTGTCCCCACATTGGGCACATAGGTGGTGAAGGCTGTGCCCGACTTGCTGCGGTCGAGATCCGAGACGGTCTTGGTCTTGAAGACGCCCGTGATCTGGGTGTCGTTGAATTTGACCGATTGCACGTTACCAGCCTTCGCCTGCTGCAACATATACGAATAGCTGATGTTCGTGCCGCTGCTGCCGAAGTTCGGCGAGATGACGGCGAAGACCAGCCAGCCGACCAGCAACACCCCCATCACCAACCACAGGAGCATCGTTCCGTTGAACGGCGTCGGCGATCCCGTTGGTGGCTGCCCCGGACCACCAGGACCCGTGTTTCCTCCCTGCCGGGGATCGCGCTGGTTGTCGCCCGTGGGGCGATCAGGTGCGTTCATCATCGCTTGCTCCTTGTTGTGTCCGCGTCGCGTCGCCCCCAGTGGGGGCAGATGGTGATGCTGGCCCCATCTGCGCCGCAGACCTGGTGCCAAGATGTATGGGTGCATGCCGAAAGGGATGCATCAACGGCGTTCATTCAGGAAATTAGAGTCCCTACCGGGAAAGACCGATTGCCTATGCGCGGCATCCGACAAGATACGCCACTTCCTATTATACGATCAAGCGCCACGCCACACCATAGCCATTAGCCCGAAAAACCGCCGCAACTTGACGGAATCTTTACCGCTCGCCGCCCATAGCGTATGATGTGAGCAAAAGATACGATGGGGAGCGCACACAACCATGCGACGATTAGCGATTTTGGCCGAGGGTCAGTTCACCATGCATGGGGCCAAGACGGCATTGGGCGTGCTGCGCTTCAGCCCCGACCAGACCGTGGCCGTCATCGACAGCACCCGCGCCGGGGCGGATGTCGCCGCCGCGCTGGCCCTGCCAGATGTCGGCGTGGGCGTGCCCGTGGTGGCGGGCATCCAGCAAGCCCTGGCCCTGCGCCCGACCGATCTGCTCATCGGCATCGCGCCCATCGGTGGCAGACTGCCCGAGGCCTGGCGACCGATCCTCCTGGCGGCGCTCGCGGCACGACTCAACATCATCAGCGGCCTGCACGTCTTTCTGGATGACGACGCCGAACTGCACGCGGCAGCGGCGGTCAGCGGCGCGACCATCTGGGATGTGCGTCGCCCGCGCCCCGAGTACGCGGCGCGCATCGGCGAGGGCACGCCACACCGCGCGGGCAGCCACACTGTCTATTTCGCGGGCAGCGACTGCGACGTGGGCAAGATGACCGGCGCGCTGATGCTGAACCGAGGTGCCCAGGCACGCGGCTGGCGCACCGCCTTCGCCGCCACCGGCCAGACGGGCATCATGATCACGGGTGAGGGCGTGCCCACCGACCGCGTGATCAGCGATTTCGTCAACGGCGCGGTGGAAAAGCTGGTGCTGGATTTGACCGAACAGGTTGATTGGGTCTTCGT
>JBBQSR010000503.1:0-3096 GCA_038234855.1 Ktedonobacterales bacterium
ATAATTTTTTTTGGTATATAACGCGGCTTCTGGGGGGTTTTGGGGATGTGATGATCCGCCGCATCCCACGCCTGTCGAAGTGGGATGCGGCGGTCGTCTATTTGCTCTCACGGGTGGCCGCGATGCGAGGGGGGCAGCAGCCCCGGCACCTGGGTGGGGGCGGGCGTCGCCGTCGCGGCGGGGGGCTGTGTAGGCGCGGGGGTCGGGGCCGGGGCGACAGTGGCACCACCCGAGACGGGCACGAATTCCAGCGCGTCGGCCCCCAGTTGCGCGCCATTCTCGCCCGTGGCGTTGCTCAGCGTCACTGAGGCCCCTTTGTCGAAGAGGTAGGTGCCCAGGCTGACCCACTGCGGCCCGGTCGAGACGGTGCCGAAATTGTTTTGGAAGGTGCCGATGTGCATCTGATCGAGCCAGACGGTGGTGCGCTGGTTGGCCCCGGCGGCATTCAGGCTGGTGATGGTGTAGGGTGCCCACTGGCTGCCGGAGTTCATCGGGTCCACATACGCGCCGACCTCGTACCAGCCCTTGCTGGGCAGCGTCGGATGCCAGGTCGCCGTGGCGGTGGCCGCCCCCGTGACGGTCGCGGTCCAGCGCATGCCGCCGCCGATGGTGCCCGCGCCGCTCGCGCTCTGCCATGCCCCCGTGGCGCTGAAACTGGTCGAGGCGTCATCGGTGATGGTCGCGCCGCTGCGGGGGGTATTGTCGCCACAGGCCAGGCAGGGCGTCTGCGTCGCGGCGGTGGGGTTGCCCACCCACAGGTAGTAGTCGGGGATGCTGTTGGGGTCGGGCTGCGTGCCGCGCCAACCGAAGGGGTCCATCGGCTGCCAGCGGGGCATCTGGAAGACGGTGAAGTGCAGGTGCGGACCCGAGGCCGAGCCGGTGCTGCCGCTGGTGCCGATCTGCCACTGTGCGGGCACCTGCTGGCCGATGTTGACCAGGATGGCGCTCAGGTGGCAATACATCGTGACGTAGTCGATGCCGCCCTGCATGCCGTGGTCGATGGCCACCCACAGGCCGCCGCCATCCAGATGGTTCGCGGGGTTGAACCAACTGGCGCGGATGACCGTGCCCGCCGCCGAGGCCAGCACCGGCTCGAAGACCATGTTCAGGTCATAGCCGTTGTGGCCGTCATAGCAGTTCACATACGCCTGGCAGCCCGTCGCGCCGCCCGTGTGGAAGACCTGCCCATCATAGCGGGTGAAGGTGCCATTGCTGACATAATTTGGCCCATCGTGGTCGAAGAGTGAGGCCGACCGCGTCAGCACCGGGGCGGTGCCATAATAGGGGCGATAGAGGAAGGGCACGGGTGCATCATGTGGGGTTTTCGCCGCCAGGGCAGGGGACTGACCGAGGCCGCCGAGCAGACAGATGGCACAGCCGAGCAGCGCCAGCAGTTTGAGATGATGCACCATGGTTGCGATACCTCACGCTGGGAAAAACGCATCCGTGAAGGACATTCAGCAGGGGGAGCACGACGGCGAGCGGGGATGGCTAGGGGACGAAGACGAGCGCGCTTGTGGCCCCCAGCGTGGTCAGCGGCGAGATGTGCGGCTGCGCCAACGTCGCGCCGAGCGGGGTCGTGTGCCAGGGCAGCGCGGGCACGATGGCCGCGCCGGGCGCATCACTCGCGCCCATCGCGGTGAAGATGAGCGAACCATCGGTCTGCCAGGCGGGGGCGAGGTTGCGAGGTTGGCCCGTCTGGCCAGGTGCGGCGACGGTCGTGATGGTGCCATCCGCCGTGCTGGCGACGGCCACCGCGCTCAGCAGGTGCCCGGCCTGGCTATTCGCGCGGCCATCGTCGGTGTTTAGCCGCGTGACGAAGGCCAGGTGCGTGCCATCCGGCGACCATGTGGGGGCGAAGCCGTGACCGCCATCCGCCAGCGCCAGTTGCCGCTGCCCCGTGGCGTCCGCCGCCATCGTCCACAAGCCCGCTGGGCGAAACGGGACCGCTGAATCCTCGATGGCCTCATAGGCCACATGCGCACCATCCGGCGACCAGGCAAAAGCGGCGACGTCAGCATTGGCCTGGAAGAGCGGCTGCATCGTCAGGCCATCTGGCGTGGCCAGATAGACCGCGCTGCCCTGCCCCAGCCCCCCCGACACGCTGAGGATGATGCGCGTGCCATCCGGCGCGGGGGCCGCGTCGACCAGCGCGGTCGCGGGCAGGTCGCCCGGCAGCGCCAGATTCACATGCGTGCCGCTGGCGGCATCGACGATCCACATGCCCGGATTCCAGGCGGTGTCGGCGGCGCGCGTCGGCAGCACCGGACGAAAGAGGAAGTGCGCGCCATCGGGCAGCCAGTGCAGGAAGTTGCCGGTGGCGTCGCTGGGCAGTTCGCGCAGGGTGCCATCCGTGGTCGAGACGATCCACACATGGTCACCATGCTCGTGCATGCCGTCGATGGCGAGCCACTGCTGGCTGGGCGCGAGGTCCAGCGCGGCGATGGTATCGGTCGTCTCGCTGCCAAAGCCACCCGGCAGCGTCGTCACCAGCAGATGCGTCGCGGGGTCGTCCGAGGCCATCAGCGCGAAGCCGTCGCCCTGGCGCTCGATGCTGTAGGCGCGGTGGTGGGGCAGCACCGCCTGGCGATGGGTGGGCGGGTAGGTCGCCGGACCGATGGCGGCGCGTGGCCCCTGCGTCGGCTGGCTGGCGTCGCCGCTGCTGGCATGCCAGGCGAGAAGCGCCAGCGGCACCAGCACCGCCAGCACGCTCAGCGTCACCATCCCCCGCACCCGCCCCTGCCGCCGTGATTGCGCCGTGCCACGTTTCGCGTTGTTGCGCATGTGCTCGTGCTCCCTCGTGCCTTTGTGTAACCGTCTCTTGTGTTCATCGGCGCGCAAACACAAGACCTGAGACACAAGACGGGGTCGTTGGTCCTGTCTTGTACAGCCTCTTGTACAATCATCGGGGCGACGCGCATCGGCGGCCAAGCGCATATGCCAGGGACCGTGCGCGCTCAGGGCGAGAGCCAGCGGGTCTATCCGCGCCGGGGAGCACGAGGCTCGCCCGCGCGGGCGAGGTCCGGGCGAAAGCGACAGAACGGGGCAAGTGATGTGGGGGGTGAGGGGGCTGGCGGTTAAACCTGCCAGCCCCCT
>JBBQSR010000504.1:0-3086 GCA_038234855.1 Ktedonobacterales bacterium
ATTGGAATAATTTTCGTAGAGGATACCTGCCATATGGCCAAAATGAATATGCCGGTCCAAGGGCGCTTGCCCGCTGTGACCGAGCGCGCGGGCGACGCGGCGATGCTGCGCGGGGCGCGGGCATCGCTGGCTGGGCGGCGCACGGGTTTCGCGCGGTTGCTGCCGTTTTTGGGTCCGGCCTTCATCGCATCGGTGGCGTATATGGACCCCGGCAACTTCGCCACGAATATCGGGGGTGGCGCGCAATATGGCTATACCCTGCTGTGGGTGGTGACGGCCTCTAGCCTGATGGCGGCTTTTTTGCAGACGCTCTCGGCCAAGCTCGGCATCGCCACGGACGCGAACCTGCCCGACCTCTGTCACCGCTACCTGCCGCGCAACCTCAACATCGCGCTGTGGGGCATCTCGGAGGTCGCGGCGATGGCGACCGACATTGCGGAATTCACCGGGGCGGCGCTGGGTATCTATCTCTTGTTTCATTTACCGCTCTTCGTGTCGGCGCTGCTGACGGGCGTCGTGACCTTTGCCATCCTGTCGATGCAGCAGCGGGGCATGCGCAGCATCGAGATCCTCATCGCGACGATGGTCGGCGTCATCGCGGTGGCCTATCTGCTGGAAACGATCCTCTCGCGGCCCGATTTCGGGCAGATCGCCGTGCACGCTGTCGTGCCGTCGCTGCCGCCGAGCGCGATCTTCCTGGCGGTGGGCATCCTGGGGGCGACGGTGATGCCGCACGTCCTCTACCTGCACTCCGCGCTGATGGAGCGGCGCGTGCCGGTCAAGACCGCCGCCCAGCGCCGCACGCTCTTCACCATGGAGCGCATCGACATCATCTTGGCGATGACGCTGGCCGCCTTCATCAATGGCGCGATGATGTTCATGGCCGCCGCTGTCTTCCACGCGCATGGCCGGGCCGATGTCGCGGATCTCACGACGGCGTATCAGACGTTGACGCCCGCGTTGGGCGGTGCCGCCAGCGTGATCTTTGGCATCTCGCTCTTGGTGTCGGGGCTGTCCTCTTCCACGGTGGGGACGATGGCGGGCCAGGTGATCATGCAGGGCTTCCTGGGCTGGACCATCCCGGTGTGGGTGCGACGCGCATTGACGATGGCCCCGGCCCTCTTCGTCATCGCGCTGAATGTCGATCCGACGCGCGTCATCATCATGACACAGGTGGTGCTGAGCTTCGCGCTTGTCGCGCCGATCTCGACGCTGCTGTACTTCACCGCGCGGCGCGACGTGATGCGCGGGCTGGTGAACCATCGCGCCACCACGGTTGTGGGCATCGCCATCGGGGTCGTCATCGTTGGGCTAAATCTGGTGCTCCTCTCCCAGGTCTTTGGCTTATTGCATAGCTGATGAAAAACCCCTCCGCCATCCAGCGATGGGGAAGGGGGCTACGGGGCGGAGGAGGTGGGATTCGAACCCACGGTGCTATTCACACACACGATTTCCAGTCGTGCCCACTAGGCCACTATGGGACTCCTCCGGGGGTGAGATGACAAAAGGGGTCGCCCGCTCACGCGGTGCAGCCCCTTTAGCGTCTGGCGGAGAGAGTGGGATTCGAACCCACGGTACCTGTTAAAGCACACTGCATTTCGAGGGCAGCTCCTTAAACCGCTCGGACATCTCTCCGTGAAGCAGTATATCATATGCGACACGGCAGTGCAAGGGCCACGCGCGCCCCGTACCAAAGGTCCTGCGATGGCGCGTGCTGGGCACCGTCCCGGTCGGCACGCGATATGGTATACTAGCGGGTGATGCGATGGTGCCGTGTGTGCCATCGCCACATACGGTGCGACGGCAGTGACGCCGAGCACCCGCCCACCGCCAGCCGTTTCGCGCTGGACCCGTGGGAGATTTACATGCCTCCAACCTTTTTGCGATGTCGACGCTGCCATTTCACCAGAAAGGGTTCATGGACCAGGAAAACGCTATGACGAACGACACCCCCACGACCGCATTTCACCTGAAAGACGCCCCCCAGCGGTCCTACCTGGAGCGCGATCACGATACGTGGCGCAAGCTCTGCGCGCACCAGTTGGCAAAGATCCAAGATGTCGCCCCGGCGATGTACTGGGAAGGCTTTACCCGGCTGCAACTGGACCAAGAGCATCTGCCCGTGCAGACGCAGATGAGCGCGCACCTCAACGGCTTGGTCGGCTGGCAGCTCTCGAACGCGCAGGACGAATACCTAAAGCCGGTCGATTGGTTCATTCACCTGGGCCAGCGCCACTTTCCGGTGACGGACTACATTCGTCCCCCCGAAGATTTGCTCTTTACGCCCCTGCCAGACCTCTTCCATGAATATTTCGGCCACCTCGCTTGGATGACCCTGCCGCGTTACCTGAACGTGGTGGATCGTTTCTCGCGTCGCTACCTGGCGGCGGATGAGGCGGAGCGGTTGGTCATCTCGAACATCTGGTGGTTCACCATCGAGTTTGGCCTCATCCACGACGCGGGCAAGGTGCGGCCCTTTGGTGCGGGCATCTTTTCTTCCCCCGGCGAGTTCGAGTACGCGCTCAGCCACCCAGAACTGCACCAGCCCTTCACCATCGCGGGCGCGAAGGCGGCCACCGCGCGCCCCTTCGCCTTCCACGAGCAATACTTCGTGCTGGACGGCTTCGAGCACCTGGAAGCGGCGACCGAGGGCTGGTAGCGCGAGAGGTTTACTCGCTGATGCTTTCCTCGCCCCGCACGACGATTGTCGACGCACACCGAAAAGCCCCCGCTCATCATCCGATGGGCGGGGGCTTCGCGTTAGGCCGAGTCTCGGTCTAGTAGTCCGGCATCTGGGGGGCGGGCGCTGAGCCAGCCTTCTCAGGGAGGTCAGTGATGAGGGCCTCGGTCGTGAGGATCATCGTCGCGATGCTGGCGGCGTTCTGCAAGGCAGAGCGCGTGACCTTGGCGGCGTCGATGATGCCCGCGCTGACCAGATCCTCGGTCTTGCCGGTGAGGACGTTGTAGCCGATCTTCGGGTTGTTGCCATTCTCGCGCTGGGCGCGGCGGATGGCTTCCACGATGACCGCGCCATCTTGGCCGGCGTTCGCGGCGATCTGGCGCACCGGCTCTTCGAGGGCGCGGCG
>JBBQSR010000505.1:0-3085 GCA_038234855.1 Ktedonobacterales bacterium
CCACCGCGTCACGGATGCGCCAGAACCAGGGGGAGCCAGAGATGAGCATTCTCAGTGGCGCGCGGATCGTGGTTGGGGTCGCGGGCGGCATCGCGGCCTATAAAGTGGTGGATCTCGTCAGCAAGCTCACCCAAGCGGGCGCGCTGGTCGATGTCGTCATGACGGAGCGCGCCCGCGAATTCGTGACGCCGTTGACCTTCAGCGCGCTCAGCCAGCGCCCCGTCTGGGCCGACCTGTGGGAGCCGACGGGCGCGGCGGCGGCGGGGCACATCGAGCTAGGGCGGGCGGCGCGGCTGCTGCTGGTGGCCCCGGCGACGGCGAATGTCATCGCGCGGCTGGCGCACGGCATGGCGGATGACATGCTGACGGCCATCGCGCTCGCCAGCACCGCGCCGCTGCTGCTCGCCCCCGCGATGGAAACGCACATGCTGGCACACCCCGCCACGGTGGCGAATCTGGCGACGCTGCGCGAGCGCGGTGCCCACATCATCCCCCCCGAGGCGGGGCGGTTGGCCTCGGGCGAGGTCGGCGCGGGGCGACTGCCCGACACAGCGACGCTCTTGGGCGCGGCACGTCTTGTGCTAGGCCAAGGGGGAGACCTGCACGGGCGGCGCGTCGTGGTGACGGCGGGCGGCACGCAGGAAGCCATCGATCCGGTGCGCTTCATCGGCAACCGTTCGTCGGGGCGGCAGGGGTTCGCCCTGGCCGAGGTCGCGCGAGATCGCGGGGCGACGGTGACACTCATCGCTGGGGTGACGGCGCTGGCGACGCCCTACGGCGTGGAGCGCGTCGACGCGACCACGGCGGCGGCGATGCGCGACGCGGTGCTGGCCGCCTGTGTCGGGGCCGACGCCCTGGTGATGAGCGCGGCGGTGGCCGACTTCACCCCTGAGACGGTGGCCGACCACAAGATCAAGAAACGCGAGGTGGCGGCGCGGGATGGCGCGGATCTGACGCTGCGGTTGCGGCGCACCCCCGACATCCTCAGCGAATTGGACGCGGCGCGGGCGCGGTTTCCGGGGCTGGTGCGCGTCGGCTTCGCGGCGGAAACGCGCGACGTGGCGGCGGCGGCACGCGACAAACTGACGCGCAAGGGCTTGGACCTGGTCGTGGCGAATGATGTCAGCCAGCCCACCAGCGGCTTCGGCGCGCCGACGAACGCCGTCTGGCTGGCGCGACGCGGGGGCGACCTGACGGAACTGCCGTTGCTGCCCAAGGAAACGGTGGCGGAGCGCATCTGGGACGAAGTGGTAGCGTTGTTGCGGGAACGCGACGGGGGGGCCTGACGGCGTGAGCCGGCATGGAAGCCACATCAAGCGGGAAGGAATCATCGCATCATGCAATATGGCAACAACATCGACGACCTCTTGTCGCCGCTCAAGCAACGACTGCACCTCTTAGAAGAAGAGAACCAGCAGTTAAAGGCTCAACTGCGCCAAGCCTTGCAAGAGGCCGCCGACCTGAAGCGCGGCGTGGGCATCACCGTGCTGGTGGCGGGCAAGCCCGTCTCGACGGGCACGAACGTCGCGCCCGAGGTGCTGCCAACGCACGCCCCAGCGCCGGGCTATGGTCGCCCCTTCGCGACGCCCGCCGTCCTCAACGACCGTCGCCCGCCCGATGTGGTGCCGCTGCCGCCCGCGCCGGGGAGCTATCCAGCCATCGCACGCGGGGGCTACGAGGCCCCCGTCGGCAACAGTGGCCGCAATGGCGAACTCGCCAAGCACTTCTTAGAGGATTGATTGCTGCTAGCTTTAGCGGCCCGGCACGGTGGCGTCGGGCAGCATCTGTTCGGGGCGGATGCGCGGCGTCAGCAACCCCAAGACGGCGCGTTCCAGGGCGGGCACGCCGCCGCGCACGATGACCTCAACGGATTGCCACCAATGCCGCACGCCCGCGAAGGGTGCCGTGCGGGGCGCGGCGGGCTGCTCGGCGCGAGCGCGCTCTAGCCGGAGCTGCGTCATTTCATGTTTGGTTTGATGGCGCACATAGGCCGTCCATCGCTCGAATTGCTCATATTCATTACGGGTCAACATGATTGATTACTCCTCATCCCCATTCCCCCATGAAACCACCTCTGAATCATAGCCGCGCGACGCGTCCCCTGTCAAGGGAAGCGCCGCATCATCCTATCGCTCGCCGTCCTGGGTGCCCTGGCCAAATGACTTTTCGGGATTGCCCGAATGACCCTTGCGATCTGCGCTCCGTTTTGATTATAATTGAGGTATGCCAAAATCACCATTACGCCAACAACTGAATCTCAGCGAGTCCGTTGAGGATTATCTGAAGGCGATCTATCACCTGCGCGAAGCGTTGCTGCGGGCGGGGGGTGCCCAGCCGCGCGTGACGACGACGGCACTCGCGGGGGCGCTGGGCGTGGCCCCTGGCTCCGTGACGGGCATGATCAAGAAGCTGGCCGACGAGGGCTTGGTGAGCCACAAGCCGTACTATGGCGTCGAGCTGACCGCCACGGGCGAGCAACTGGCGCTGGAACTGGTGCGTCACCATCGCCTGCTGGAGCTGTACCTGACCCGCGTCATCGGCTTTGGCTGGGATGAGGTGCACGACCAGGCCGATGCGCTTGAGCATGCGATCTCCGAGGAATTCGAGGACCGCATCGATCTGCTGTTAGGCTGCCCCACGGTGGACCCGCACGGCGACCCCATCCCCACCAAAACTGGGGAACTGGTGGTGCCTGCTGCCCCGCCCCTGAGCGCCTTCACGCCCGATGCCGCGCGTGAGCTGACCATCGCCCGCGTGCTGACGCAAAATGCCGAGCTGCTGCGCTATCTGGGGCAGTTGGGGTTGGTACCGGGCATGCGCGTGACCCTGCTGGCGCGGGCACCCTTTGGCGGGCCGCTGAGTCTGCGGCTGGCGGATGGCGCGGAACGCGAGATCGGTCCCCTGGTGGCGGCGGCGCTCGCCATCGCTGAGGCCGAGATGGCCGACGCGCTTTCCTCATAAATCATTGGCGCGCACATAGTGGTGCACGCGGGTTGGCGGCAACGTTTGCCCGCCCGCAAACCAATCTTCAAGGATTGGTGTATGCACCAGCGAGCATGCTTTTTGCTAAGCACGGGGCGGTACA
>JBBQSR010000506.1:0-3076 GCA_038234855.1 Ktedonobacterales bacterium
TCCCTTGTGCCCTCTTTGACATCCACGGCAGCAAAGGTGAAGACCATGTCATCCGCGAAGGTGTAGGTGATACTGTCGGGCGCAGGCATTTCACGACCGGTGGCAGCGGCGCTCATGATTTTGACGATCATGGCGGTGTTGCGCGTGGCACTGGTGGCAAAGATACGGGTCTGCATGCTGCCCGCAAGCAAGGCATTGACCAGGGTGGTTTTGCCCGACGAAAATAACCCCATGATGGTTAAGATTGGTTGCGGATCATGCGTCGCAGCGTGGATGGCCTGGGCGAGATCGTGCAGTTCGCGCACATTACTCTGCTCGATCAACATGTCGGCAAAGGCGGTCGCGCGAGCGATGAGGGCATTGAACTCTTGCGCGAGGAGGCTGCCCATATCCATCACATGGGCGATGGGCGGCCCGTTGGTGTAGATCGCGCCGCCGTTCCAGGCCAGGTCGTCCGCGCTTTTTTTGAGGGCAGGCAGCCGACGGCGGATAGCCTGTACCTGTTCATAGACTGACTTCATTTGGTGGTGCTTCGCGGTGCCCGTGTTGGTCAGTTGCACCAATGTGCTCAGGGTGGCAACGCTGTGGATGCCCCCGACACGCGCCGCCTCACCATAGGCAAAATAGTCTGACAGGCGTTCGCCTGACTGGCGCAAGTCGCGCCACTGCTGATATTGCACGGCATGCGCAATCACCTGGGCCAGCCAGTTGCGATAGATGGCATGGAACGCGGGGGCATCTTCACCGAAAAATGGCTGCGCGTCGGGGTCCAGATCCTTTTTGATGGCGTCAAATGAGCGCTGTGAGGCGGCTGGTTGGCCAGGCACGACCGCCAGTTCATCGGGCAACAGCAGGTGATACCAGGCACAGGTACGCATATCGACCCGGAGCCGCTTGAAGGTATCGACGGTGTCCTTTTCGTACCCTTCCACGGGCACATCAATCAACTTGAACGGTGCAGCGAGTTCATCATCCAGCAAGATCGTCCCACCGCGCACCCGCAGCCGCACTTGAAACGATCCGGCGATCAACACGACGTAAGGATGATCGAGCGGCAGATCGCGCCCCGCGACAGCACGCCCCCAGCGCCGATAGCTGGCAGCCGTGGGGCACCACAAGATGCCCTCGCACGATGCCAGGGCGGGGTCACGGGGCGGCAAGGTGGGGGCGGTCACGACCATTAATGGCGTACTCACAGGCGCTCGTCCTTCAACGCGGCCAGAGCGCGCTGCAACTGCGCGGCGCGTTGGCGCACGCGGGCGTCTTCGGCCTCGCATTGCACCAAAAGGCTGGCCGTCTGGTTTACCCAGTGGGTTTGCATTACCTCTGTCAGCGGGACATAGTCTTCTTGCAGGGCATGATAGACACCGTTGTAGAGGGTTGAGAACTGATTGGTTGCATGAGCGAAGAATTCTTGCTGAGCCAGCGACAACTGGGCCTGGGCAATCAAGGGGCCGACCTGACTCAACAGCATCTCACGTGTCACCCGGTTCGTTGGGGCAGGGGCGGCTGCGCGCGGTGGATCGGTGGGGGGCAGCGCCGCCGCCGAATCACCACGGTCGATGACGATCCGCTGGATGGGGGTGGGTTCGGGGAGGTGGGGGATAGCTGCTTGCGCGGGTGCTTTGCGAGCATCGATGAGGAAGATCTGCCACGTCTCGGTGAACTGCTGCAACAGGTCGCTGGTCGCTGCGTCGAGCGCACGCAACGCAGAGGCCAGCCGTTGGGCCGGCTCGGTGAAGGTCAGGGCGGCAGTGGCCGTCGCGACGGCTGGTTGCAGCCGGGCGTATTTGCTGAAGCACGCCTGGGCAGCTTCGGTGAGCTTCGTGCACCACAGATCTGCCAGGCCCAGGCTGGTCTCTAGCGCGGTTTGCTGCTGGGCGCTGAACTGAACGTGCCACTGGGCCTCTGCGGACTGCAAGGCGGCCACCATGGTCAACTGGTCTTGGCGCGAGGCCTGTTTGGCCAGGTGGGGCATCTCGGTGTGCAAAAAGGCGGCAATGTGGTCCATGCACGCCTGCCAGGGATGCAAAATCGCCACGATGGCCGATTCACATTGGACGGCCCCAGCCGCTACCCCCGTCTGCGCCAAAACGAGGGCGTTCTCGCTGGCCAGCACCTCATCCTCAAAGCCGACCTGTTCCAGCCGAATCTCGCGTTGCGCGGCCTCTTTGAGATGGGCGAAACGGGTGGGGCGGCGCGCACGCGCCCAGTCGGTGCCGTGCGCGAGCAACGCTGCCGTCATCTCCGCAAACGCCGCTGGCCCGACGAAAAACGCCGAGCCTGGTGGCAGCTCGCCCTGCCACTGAGACAAGATGGCGGCGAACCCATTCGGGTCGCCCACGCGCTCTGTGTTGGTCACGACCGCCAGGATGGGCAGCGCATCTTGGCGCGCCTGGTTCAAGATGACGGCTGCCTCGCCGGGAAAGAGCCGGAGCGCCGACATGCCCCACACGATGACATCGGCATCGTCTACCAGATGGGCTACGGCGGCATCGTCTGGGGCGACCACCTGCCAGGCGGCGTCTTGGCGCAAGGGGTGGCCATACATCGCTTGGATGCCACTTGGGTCTGAATCTACCACCACGACGTGGGGGCGGGGCGGGGGGGCGTCGAAGGCCGCCACACGCTCTTGCAACCAGGCTCGCGTCGGAAATGAAGCGAGATGCCCCAACGTCGTTGCCAGCAGTGTGCTCATACACGCGCCTCTTCTGCACTCGGCTCCCCGGCGGCACAGGTGAGAATCGCATCATCGACCGCGCGCAAGCCGTCGCGCACGGTGACTTGCTGGGCGTTCAATGCTGCACGGCGCTTATCGCGCTGCTCGGTGAACTTCCGCAAAAAAGCCTGCTGGGGGCCGTCGATGATCATTTGCACCAGCAAAGCTCTGATCTCATCGCTCCGGGTTTCCAGCTCTTGCCGCACGATGCGTTCGATGTTGTCTTGCGGCGAACTCCGCTGCCATTTGTTGACCGCCTCAGTGACCAACTGCAACAGGGCCGGGGCAAACGCGGCGGTGTCTATGGCAATCGTGGCGGTTGCCCCCACAAAGCCGATGATGGGGCCAAAAAAGAAG
>JBBQSR010000507.1:0-3068 GCA_038234855.1 Ktedonobacterales bacterium
CGCTTCAATCGCGATGAGCCGCCGGATGCCCAGCAGCCTCGCCAGCGGACGCAAAGCCCACTGCGTGCCACCCCACGTCACCACCTCTTCCACAAGCCCCGATTCCACCAGCGCCGCCATTCGTCGTGCCGCCTCGCGACCACGCAACCCCAGCAGGCGATCCAGGGTAGCGAGATCCACCGGTGCCGCATGGTGCGCGAGGAAGGCCAGCAGTTTGCAGTGATGCGCCGTCAGGGCATAGCGTACCGGTGGCCACCCCACACAACACGCCGGGTCGTACAGCGCCAGGACGATATCGGGATATCCCGACATGATCTGCGGCTCCCGAAACAGCGCGACATGCTGGCCCGCCAGCCAGGGTCCCGCGCACAATTGGCCCAGGAAGCGCGTCACCGGCGCTTCCTCTGGCCCCGGTGTCGGTCGGCGCTGATAGTAGCCGATGGCGGGATCGCGCACCGCGAAGGGAAGCAGCGTGGCCAGGGCATCCCGCTGGTCGTCGATGGGTAATTGCACATCCACCATCGCCGAGCCTCCTTATCCCTGCCCCTGGCCGGGCGTCGGCGGCAACAGGTGAGGCAGGAACACCACCAGCGCGACCGCGACCAGACTGATGAGCAGCAGCAACACCAGCACGAAACTCTGCATGAGGGCGTGCGCCACCGCCAGGAATCCGGCGATGATGATCGCGCCGCACGCGATGCCCAGCACCCCACCGGCGAGCCAGCGACTCCACGTGATAACGACCGGGCGCACATGGGGCCGCGCGATACACGGAATACTTTGCGTTGCCATATCCGGCAATCTCCTTTTCAGCACATCATTCCGATGGCCCACGTCGCCGCAGGCCATCACGCCACGAGACCAAAGAACTACGACGCGGGGATGGCTTGCGCCTGCTTCTCCGCGAAGATCGCCAACTGGGTCGCCGCCGTGCGCACCGTCTCATGCGGATCCTGCTGCGCCAGCGTCTGCAACGTCGTGAGCGGCACAAAGCGCCACGCTTTATTCAGCGCGCTGACCCGCACCTCCTCATCGGGGTCACTCAGGAACGGCACGATCTCCGCCTCGCGGTCGAGCTGGTAGAGCACATCCAGACCAATGTCGCGCACGAACCCACGCGGATGCGCCAGCAGTTCGGCCAGGATGTCCGCCGGGAACTCAGGCAACGAGATTGCAAAGGACGCGATGCGTTCCAGACAGGCATCGTGGTCGCTGTCCGGTTCGTCGTCGCTGGAGTCGACCACCTCAAGGGCATGGCGCAACGCCGCGATCACGGAATCCTCGGGGACGTTGTCGGCATCTTCGCTCAGCAGGTCGATGAGGGTGTCCCACACCTCAGTCATGCTGGCCGTAATGAGCCACAGGTCCTCGTTGGTATCGGTGGTGAGGAGGATATCCGTCAGATCCCCCGTGGGGAGATCCGCCGTGGGGGTACCCGCAAACAGGCCCAACAGCAGCTGCAATTCATCCTCATCCTGGCTCTCCTGGATCTTCGTCAACAGGTTATCTTGCACCGTTGGCATGCTCGTTATTCTCATGCTCCCCGATGAGGGAGATCAACGTTCAGGACACCAGCAGGACCCGGTGCTCGCTGGATGTTGCTAGGGTCGTCACCGGACACGGTGCTCCGGGTGGGTCCGCATATACTGGATCAGCAGGGCCTTTTGCGTGGCTCGCATGTGGGCCTCGTTGTCACACGAGCAGGCCACATACCCGCCCGTGTTCACCCGCCAGGTCGCTGAGGCTAGACACGTCCGCTCCCAGCAGGCTTCCTGGGCCGCTGAGGCGAGCGGTTCCACTTCGCGATGGATGGGCCGCCAGCCGGGGACTTCCACCTCCTCGCTGAAGATCATCCCCGTGCCTCCCGCAGCAGCTGGTCCGCGAACGCTTTGATGGCCGCTTCGCGCTGCGCCGCCTCGGCTGGATCGACTTTGGGGAAATACGACGCATAGGAGCCGAATTGGTCCCCACTCCCCGAGGTGATGACCCGCGCGATGGAGCCCATGCCGTATACCACGTCATCCAGGCGCGGAAACTGGCGACGGAGCCGCTTTTTATAGGGGAAGTACATTGAGGCTTCTCCGTGCTTCCCGACGGGGAAGAAGACCGGCGGCACTCCCGTTGAACGCCGCCTGGTCTCGCTGGTCTTAGCTAACCAGCCGCGCGGTCGATTCGACGACCGTGACCTTCGTGAGCGGCTGCTGCACGGCCACCGCGCCATCCCCTTCTTCGAGTGCCGCGCGAATGGCTTCGAGGTCGGCCAGCATCGCCTCTTCGAGCTTGCGCAGCCCTACCGTCTGGTCATGATGCCGTTCGACCTCTTGCAGCAGTTTCACGCTCAGCAGATCCGCCATAGCGACTTCTGGCTCATTCGCCGGGCCACTCACCGTGACCTGGTGCGTGTAGTTGAGCAATCGCACGGGACTGGCAAGCAACGGCGTGCCTCGTTTCCAGTACGGCAATGGCTCGCTCGTCGCCTTCCCCGCTTTCTTGGTGGTCGGTGGCGGCGTCACAATCGGAATAGGAGATCCCACCGGTTGCAACGCGAGGCGGCCTTCCGTCTGGGGATCCGTGATGATGGCAAACAGCGGCGTTTGGCCTTCCCCCTGCGGGGCAACATCATCAAAAAAGTCCTCCAGCTTTGCGCCGCGTAGTGCATCCGCATGCTGCACGATATACATCGCCGCCAGAATACGCCCTTCCTCATCGGTGGGATAGCGTTGCTGCAACTGCTCCACCGCATCGAGCGTCAGACTCTTGCCCGCCAGGTAAGACCGAATCTCCGTCGGTTGCCGGGCTGCCGTCGCATAGCGCGAAATCTGTGCCTGTCCATACCCAAGCGAGAACGCGATCGTTGTCTGCGACAGATGGTACGTCTCCATCAGATAGACCACCAGGTCACACCGATCCAGCAGGGGCAACGGCTCACGCATCTCATTACGAATCAGCGTCAGCAGGAACTGCTCTTTTGCCTTGGTGCCGAGCGGCAACACCTGGACCCGGGCTTCCGGTCGATGCGCCTTGGTGAGGGCGTGATAGCGCCGCTCGCCAGACCGCACCAGCAGGAC
>JBBQSR010000508.1:0-3055 GCA_038234855.1 Ktedonobacterales bacterium
GGACCTTCCAGAACATCCGTCTTTTCAATAACATGACGGTGCTCGAAAACGTGCTGGTGGGTCAGCATGTCAAGATGCCTGGCGATCTCTTTTCGGTCATCTTTCACCCACCCTACTACCAGAGCGCCGAGAAGCGCGCCAACGCCCGCGCGCTGGATCTGCTCGGCTTCTTTGGCGACAAGCTGCTCAAGCGCAAGGACGACTACGCCTCGGACCTCTCGTATGCCGACCGACGGCGCGTCGAGATCGCCCGCGCGCTCGGCTCTAGCCCCCAGATGCTGCTGCTGGACGAACCCACCGCTGGCATGAATGATTCCGAGACGGCGGAGGCCATCGGCTACATCCAGCGGCTACGCAGCGAGTTCAACCTGACGATCATGCTGATCGAGCATAAGTTGCAGGTGACGATGGGCATCTCGGACCAGATCGCCGTGCTGGACTATGGCAAGAAGATCGCCGAGGGGCTGCCCGCCGAGATTCAGCGCAACGAACTCGTCATCGAAGCGTATCTGGGACGAAAGGCCACGGTGGAATAACCATGCTGGAACTGCAAAACGTCGATAGCTATTACGGTCCCAGCCAGGTCTTGCGCGGCGTCTCGCTGAAGGTCGAGCAGGGCGAGATCGTGACCCTGCTGGGCGCGAACGCCGCTGGCAAGTCGACCACCATGAAGACGATCTTTGGCTTGGTGAAGCCGCGCGCGGGCACCATCACCTTTGATGGCGAGCGCATCGACACCATGACCACCAACGACATCATCCAGCGTGGCCTGGTGCTGGTGCCCGAGGCGCGGCGCGTCTTTGCCCGCATGTCGGTGCGCGAAAATCTGGAGATGGGCGGCTATATGCAAAATGACCGCGCCATCATCCAGCAAGAGATCGACCGGGTCTACGAGTTGTTCCCGCGTCTGAAGGAGCGTGACAAGCAGCTTGCCGGGACGATGTCGGGCGGCGAGCAACAGATGCTCGCCATCGGGCGCGCCTTGGTCGCGCGCCCCCGCATGATCTGCATGGATGAACCCTCGCTCGGTCTGTCGCCCATCTTGGTGCAATTGGTCTTCGACACCATCCAGACCATTCGCAAGGCGGGGGTGACGGTGCTGCTGGTCGAGCAAAACGCCTTCCAGGCGCTCAATGTGGCGGACCGTGGCTACGTGCTGCAAACGGGTAAGATCATCCTGACCGACAGCGCCAAAGCCCTGCTCAACAACGACATCGTGCGGGCCGCGTACCTGGGCGGCTAAGCGGAGAAAGACGCGAGCACGGAAAAACACGGGATGGGCTCACGGAGCGCCACGGAAAAAGGGTCGCCGGTAAAGGGCAAACATTCACCCCGACCATACTTCCAGTCTCCGTGCGTTCCGTGTAGCTATTCCGTGCCCTCCGTGATATCGTCAGTCGGTCCCTTTATGGCACCGAGACGCTGGCAGCGATATTCGCGGCACCAGCACACCCCGCGATGAGGTCTTTGCCGCCGCTATACGTCACGGAGGTACAGGTGTAATCCGTCGTCGTATCCTTGGGGGTGCTGCCACTCGCCACAAAGTCACGTTGGCTGACTTTTACGATGCACGCGCCCCCATTCCTGGCGGTGGTGAAGGTGTATTCACTCCCCGAATCGACGCCGCTGGTACGGTAAAACATCGATCCCGCCGCGCAGTGCGTGAAGAGATTCGAGAAGCAGAGGGTGATCCCGCTATAATTCGCGGGGGTGGTGCCGCCTAAACCATGATCGATTTCGCCGCACGCGACAGGCGCGGCGGTGGTAGCCGTCGGCGGGATGGTCGTCGCGGTGGGTGGCGCGCTGGTGGCGGTGGCCGCTGGTGGCTGCGTCGTCGTGCTCGTGCCGCCGCCCGCGACGGACGACGATACCCCACATGCCAGCAAGCCCAAGAGCGTGCCGCCCACCACCGCCGAGATTCCTAAGGTCCGTAGTAATCGCTGCATCTTCGCTCATCTCCTTTGTGCGTTTGCCATTGCATAACCCATAGAGAAGGTACCCACATCCGGCGGGAGTGTGCGAAGTAGCGGCGAATTTTCAGGCAGGGATGGAGAAAGTGCCATTGGTGAAGTGCGTGTCGCAGCCCGTCAGCACCGCTTTTGCGCCGTTCTGCGCGGCACGCGTGCAATAGTAGAAATGGTTGTCGTCCGTACCATTCGTCAGGTGCGTGCGATCGCCGACGTAGATCTGGCACGTGCCCTTGACCGTCAAGATGAGCAGCGTCACGTCACGCGTGCGGTCGTTCCCCCGCGCCACGAATTCGAGGAAAGCGGGCTGGCACCCCTTAAACGCGTCGGTGAAGCAGCGCGTCAATCCTTCGTAGCGCGGCGCGGGTGGGGCGACGCTGCCATCGGGACTCTGGAAGACCTGACCACACTGGATGGCGGTGGCGGGCGTCGCCGTGCTGGCGCTGCCCGGCGGGACGGTCGCGGTGGGGGTCGCGCTGGTGCCACCAGGGCTGGCGGTCGCCGTGGCGATGGGCGCGCCCGTCGTCCCCTGCGCCCCCGATGTCACCCCGCACCCCACGACGAGCAGGCACAAAGCCCCAATGAGCATCCCTAAACGAACCAATCGCATACGCAACGCCTCCCTTTACCAACACCCACGAGCACACATTCATCCTACCATAGTTGGGACGGTTCAGCATTCGCGCTGGCTACAGGGGGACCCGCGCGGCTCATCAGCGCCTCAAGCTGAGGATGGCCAGCACCCCAAAGAGCGCGATGACCACGCCCGCGCCCCGGTTGACCCACGTCAGCCAGCGCGCGGTGAAGCGCGTGCGCACCAGCGCCACGCCACCCGTCAGCAGCACCCACCACAGCGCCGACCCCGCGAAGACGCCCGCCACCGTCAGGGCCGCCGTCAGCGCGCCCCCCTTGCCCGCGCCGACCCCGATGCCCGCGACGATCGCCGCGAAGGAGAGGATGGTGAGCGGATTCGTCAGCGTTAGCCCCAGCGTCGAAAGATACGCCCCCACGAAGCCCGCCCTTTCATCGCTGGCGGCAGCGCGCGCGGTGGGCAGCGTCAGCAGCGTGCGGATGCCGAGATAGATGAG
>JBBQSR010000509.1:0-3041 GCA_038234855.1 Ktedonobacterales bacterium
GGTCGCCACGACCAGATGCGTCATCAATGCAGCCACCATGGTTGTCCACCCCCATGCGTATCGAGATACTCGGTCAATTTTGATGATGTGGCGACCGTGCCGTCGCCATGCAGGATGATGGACGCCGTGCCGGGCAGCGCCTCGGTCGTGTCGCGCAGCAGTGCCACCTTGGCGGCGACCTCGGCCCGGGCAGCGGTCGCCGCCAGCACCGTTGCCATGGCAGGCACCGCCTCGGTCGTCGCCGGACCCAGCCAGATGCGCGCGGGGAAGCCTGTGCGTGGGTCCAGCAGATGATGGCGTACCAACGATCCCTGGTGCCATTGGTGCTCGGTCGCGCCCGAGGTCGCCACGCCCCCCGCGCCGAGCGTCAGCACGGCTAGCCGCGCCTCTTCCCCGGCGGGCGGCGGGTGCACCGGGTCGGCCACGGCGATGGACCACAGCCCCCCCACCAGCGGCCCGCCGCGCACGCGCATGTCGCCGCCCAGCACGATCAATACGTTGGGGAAATCCGCGAAGCAGTGGCCCAGCGCGGCATCCGCCGCCCAGCCCTTGCCGATGCCGCCCAGGTCGATGCGCCCGCCCGTTGGCAGCCGGATGCGCCGCGTGGCGGCATCGCGCTCGACCAGCCGCCAGCGACCCGTCGCGGGCAGTGCGGCATCGGCCCGCGCGGCCACGCCGCCCGCCACCTGGGTGCGGTAATCGCCATCATAGCCCAGGGCCTCGAGATGCGCCAGCAGGGTCGGGTCGAAGATGCCGTCGGTTTCCTCGGCGGCGTCTAGTGCCGCCTCTACCACGGCGTACAGCATCTCGGAGGCGGTGAACCAGGTGCCTGCGGCGCGGTTCAGCGCGCTCAGTTCGCTGGCGGCGTCGAAGCGCGTCAGGCACGCCTCAGCCTCGCGCAGCCAAGCGAAGCCCGTGCTGATGGCCGCCTCCGCCGCCGCGCGCTCGGCCTCTGGTGTGGCGATGTGCAGACTGCACGCGCTGCCCATCACGCGCGCGAAGCCTTCGCTGACCACCAACGTCTCCATCGGCATCAATGCGAGGGCCGCGTGGTCGCGGTGGGTTGTGGAATCGGCGTTTGGGTCGCGGTGGCCGTTGGTGCCGGATTGCCCCCGCCATTGGGATCGGGCGTGGCGGTGTCGGTCGGCGTCGCTGTGCTGCCGCCCCCCGTCGTAGTCGTCGTCGGCGCGGCAGCCGCCGAGGCATCCCAACTGGCGGGGCGATGGTCCGTCAGGTTCCACACGCCAAAGACCAGCGTCCCCACCGCCGTCACACAGGCCGCGCGGACCAGATTGCGCGCCGTCACGCGCGAGATGGCGGCGACGGGGCTGACGGCGCGGCCCCGTGCCGTCGCCCGCCCACCCGAGAGCAAGGTGATGTCGCCCAACGGATGCGCGACACAACTGAGGATCATCCCGCCGGACTTCTCCGCCGGGGTCAGGGCCACCGCCGCGTTTTGCTCGACGCGCCCCGCCAGCAGCCGCAGCTTGCAATCGCCACAGGTGCCCACGCGGCAACTGAAGTCGGGCTGATAGCCCTGGCGTTCCAGCGCGGGCAGCACCGCTTCGCCCGCGCCGATGGTCAGCGCCGCTTGGTTCTCTTGGATGAACATCTGGTAGCCTGGGCCGCGCCCGCTGTCGACGATGCCCGTGGTTCGCGCCTGGGTGGCGAAAACCTCGGCATGCACGAATGGCGCGGCGACTCCCGCCCCGGTGAGCGCGTTGGTCAGCTCGGTGCGCAGCGCGTCGGGTCCGCAGATGTACCAATGCGCGCGGCGCACGTTCGCGCCCACCAGGCCCAGCACCGTTGCCGCTGCGAGCGTCTGCCCTTGCGAACTGAGGTAATGATATTGCTTCAGCCAGGTGCCGGTGGGGTCGATGCGTCGCAGTTCCTCGCGGTAGAGGATCTCTTCGGGGATGCGCGAGGCGTAGTGCAACTGCACCTGTGGCCGTCGATTCGCGGGCAGCTTGGCGATGGCCCGCAGCATCCCCTGGATGGGCGTGATGCCGCTGCCCGCCGCGACGAAGATCAGCGGCACATCGGTTCGCAGCGGCGCGGGCAGGGTGAAGGTCCCGCGCGGCGTCGAGCTATAGAGGATCGCGCCGACGGGCACTTGGTCCAGCAAGAAGTTCGAGACGCGCCCATGCTGCACGCGCTTGATGGTGATCTCCCACAGTTCATTGGCCGCGCCCGTGCTGCACAGCGAGTACGAGCGATAGAGCACATCCGACGCGGTGGGCAGCGCCAGCGTGACGAATTGCCCCGGCTGGTACGCGCCTGGTGAGCGTTGCGTGCCAGGGATGGCCAAAAAGAACGAGACGGCATCGCGCGCTACGTCCGCGCGGCGCACCACCTGCACCGCCATCATATTCGCTGGAATCTTCGGCGGTCGCACCGCAGCGGCTCCATTCATAACGTCTAGTTCCCCTCTAAATGCCCGCGATAAACGCTGATGCTCAATCGGTTCGCGCTTTCCTGTATCGTAGGGGATTTTCCTGAGAAATGCTATAGAATAGTTCGGATTCTCCCGAGAGATGTGAGGCCATTCACACCCCTTATGTACGTCCGGCGTGCGATGCTATGAGGAGATCGCGCAACATGTAGACAGGGAGAACCGAACAGTCATGCAATCTTCAGGGTTTAGTAATCGCATCGTTTTGGCGGTCGTGGGTGGGCTGGTGGTCGCGCTCATCGGCGTCGCCGTCGCGACGCATCTGGGGGCCTATCACTTCACCGACGCGCTTGGGGGGGCGGGCAGCGGGTCCACGACCAGTCCCTCTGGCGGCCAGGGCAGCGTGCAGGTGACGGGCACCATCGTCAGCATCGACATCTTCGCCGATACCTTCGTCCTCAAGCCAGACGGCGGTGCGAATGTCAAGGTCGCGGTGACATCCGCCACGCAATATGGCGGCGGTGCCACGGCGCTGGGGTCCTTCGACCCTGGGCAGCATGTGGCGGTCAGCGGCACCAAACGGGCCAACGGCACGATCCAGGCGACGAGCGTGACCCCGGCGTGAGGGGGGCCAGTGTGTGGGGAGGTA
>JBBQSR010000510.1:0-3039 GCA_038234855.1 Ktedonobacterales bacterium
GTCCACCCCGCTTCCAGGTCGTCCATGATGCGCCGGATGGTGGGGTCGCGTAGGGCACGCTGATACAGTTCCATCAGGACGATGTAGAGGTGCGGTTCGGCGTGCCATTGGTGGGGTAGACCAGCCAGATCCTCTTGGAAGGCGACCAGCGGAGCGTCTTCGTCGCAAGGGGCCTCTGATGGATGCTTGCCTTTGAAGAGATCGTGCATCAGCCCCACGACGCCACGGATCAGGTCTTCTTTCGTGGCGAAGTAATAGTGTAGTGTGGCGATGTTGACGCCCGCGCGTGCGGCGACGTCGCGCGTGCGCAGCCCCTCGAAGCCCTTTTCGGCGATCAAGTGGTATGCCGCCTGCGTGAGCGCGCGTCGCTGCGCCTCGCCATGCGCGGTGTTGCCCGCATGGCCGCCGCGTCGCGTGTGTGCCTGTACGCGCATCGTCCATTCCCCAGTGCGTGCCCATGTCATCTCAGCATATCACACGGCGGGCGCGTGGCTAGGGGGCCTCGGGCGCGTCAGTCTCGCGGATGGCCCGCAGGATGTCGGCGGCTTTGCCGACGGCCTTGCGGACCGACGGCGTGATGTCGTCGCTGTCGCCAGTCCGGGCGACGGGCGCGGCATTCGCACGCGGCGGCGCGGGACGCCCCTCGGGGATGTCGATCTCTTCGTTGGCCTCTTCGTCGCTGATCTGCTCGTCGGGCGAAACCCCGATGGCCGTCGTGGGCTGCTCGGGTGCGGTGGATTCTGGCTGCATCGTCGTGGCTCCTTGTTCTCGATGACACGCGTACCCCTTCGAGTGGGGACGTATGCTGCTGGCAAGCAGGATAGCACAAGAGCACTCATGCACGAAATAGCCAGGACTTTTCAGCTAGCTCGCATCGCTGCCGCACGCGATCCCGCTGCCCGCTACCCCAAGGGCGTGATGCGGATCTCCGCGACGGTGAGTGACTGCGCCTCGGTTTGGAGGATGCCCGAACGAAAGGCCCCAGTGGCCGTGACGACGACGTATTGATTGTCGAGCCACGCGACGAAGCCGAGCGGGCCACGCGGCGGATGCGGTGCCGTCGCGACGGCGACATCATCGACAAAAAAGGTCGCCTCATCTGGCAACCAATCGAGCCGATAGGTATGCCAGGCCGCGATATCGGCGGTGAGCATTGCCTCTTGTGCACCGCTCACCCGCTGAATCCATCGGGCCGCTGGCTGCTGGTGCTGGCTCAGCCGTGCCCAGGCCAGCGCGCCCAGGGTGGGCACGGCGGCGGCCACCGCGCCCCACCGCTGCGCGTGGACCACCTGGGCTTTCCACCCGTTGCCCGGCATCTGCGGCACCAAGCCGAGCTCCGTCGGCGGCGAGGTGTAGAGAAACCAGACCGCCTCTGGCAGCCGCGCGCTCCGTTTCGCCACCATGAAGGGCGCGTTCCAGAAGCCAAATCCGGCGGTGCCTCGCAAACAGGGTTGACCAGATGCCGGGATGTCGGGCCGCGCCGCTGGGTGCGACGCGCGGGCACGCAGCACCATGCGCAGGGGCGGACGCCAGGCGAACCCGCGTCTGCCAACGTGCAGATAATCGTTGATCTCGGCATCGGCATACCCTGTGGTGTCGGTGCCCCCGATGCCCAGCACCAAGGCGTCATCGGCCTCGGTGATGGTGCCGTCGCCGAGGCGTTGCTGCTGCCAGCGCGCGGTCAGTTCGTCGCTCATGGGATGTCCGCCCTTCTCCCTCATCCCTCACAGGATAGCATGATTTCACCGCCAGTAGCCCGCCCCATCTGGTCAGTGATGCGGTGCTCGACCAGATGGAGCGGGCTACTGGCGGTCGTCAAGGGGTGGGCATGCGGGGCCTCAGCGCCCGCTAGAGTTCCTGCATGCGTGGCTCCGGTTCCGTTGGGGGCACGCTCGCCGCACGCAGCACCTTTTGCAAGATGTCGAATTCCATCACGGGGCGCATGCCGACTTCCTCATAGAGGCGCTGGGCACCGGTCAGGCTCTCGGCGTCGACCCCCAGTTCCACGCGGGTGACACCGCGCCCCCAAAACGCGCCGAATGCCTGGTAGAGCAGCGCCTTGGCGATGCCACGTTTGCGATAGGGACGTAGCACCGCGACTTTGTTGATCCACCCTTTCGTTGGCTCTTTGGTGCAGAGCGTCGCTCCGGCGATCTGGTCGCCCTCCATCGCCAGGAACCAGAGCGTGGGATCGAAGGTCGGCTTTTGCGTGTCTTCCACGAATTCCTCGAATGGGGCACCATGCCAGTTCCAATGGTCCGCGAAGGCGGCTGCGACGGTGTCGTAGACGACGCGGGCATCGGCCTCTGGTTGGTAGGTGCGCAGCGTGATGCCCGCTGGCCACGCTGGCGCGGGCGGAGGCGCTGTCTGGTCGATGCGCATGCGCCAAAAGGTGCGCACATAGCCGAAGCCGCGCCCCTCTAGTGCGGCACGGATGCCGACGTTGCGTCTGCCGATGCCGCTATCCAGCAGGATGGGCTTGTCGCTGGGGACGGCAAGGAGCTTGGCGCGGGCCAGCGCCTCCATCTGGTCGACGAGGGCTTCCTCTAACCCCTGGCTGCGTCGGTCGGGATGCACATAGATATCGCAATAGGCATTCGTCGGGTCGTCGGCACTGAGCGAGCAATAGCCCACCAACTGTCCGGCGGCGTCGCGCACTAGCTGGGTTTCTTCGCGCACCCACCAACGTTGTACCTCATCTGGCTCGTGGGTAGTCTCCTCGCCGAGGTCCGCCAGATCGCACGCAGCCAGGAAGGCGATGACCTCTGACACATCCGCTGGCGTGGGGGAGTGCAGGGTGTAGTTCGGTAAGAGCAGGGTGTTCATGGGATGCGATCAACCTTTCTGAAAAAGGGACGAAATCGAACAGGAAGGGCACGAAAGAGGGAGTGACGCCGGAAGGGCTTTCCGTGTGTTGTCTCGTATCTTCGTGTCCTTCATAGCTGGTCTGATGATGTTCGTCTCCGACAAAAGTACTTAGATCCAGACGTCGCTGATGTGGCGCGGGAAGATGGCGCGCAGCAGGGCGCGCGGGGCGTC
>JBBQSR010000511.1:0-3038 GCA_038234855.1 Ktedonobacterales bacterium
AAAAAGGCGACATCACCCTGTTTACCGTAGCGCGGATGGTGCCAAAACACAAGCTCGAGCGTGCGCCAAGGGTGGCGGTGCGTCGCTGGCTCGGGCCAGCCTGTTATACCCTTTTTTTGATGTAGACTGTGGAGATGAGAGCAGGAGTACGGGTAGCAACCACCCAAAGTGTTGAGGAACTCGAATCCATGAAAACCACGGGCGTGGGGAACCATGTGGCTATGATGGCGGCAAAAAGATCAGTGGGCGCAAACGGCATCTGCTCGTTGATACCAATGGCAAAACCGTGGAGGCATATATGGCGATTTATGTCGATGAATTGGTAGCGTGGCCGCAGCCGCCGAAGGCCGGGGCGGAACGCTTCTTTGGCAATGGCAAGCTTTCGTGTCATCTGCTGACGGATGGCGACATGGAGGATCTGCATCGGTTCGCCGAACGGTTGGGGCTGCGCCGGGCGTGGTTCCAGGCGGAACTGACGCCACAACTGGGGCACTATGACCTGACCCCCGCCCTGCGTGCCCGCGCGGTGGAGCTTGGGGCCACAGAGATGCCCGGCATCGACCTGATCATCCTCTTAGAGGGGGTCGAACGGGGCGGGTGAGGGTATTGGCTAGGGGTGTCAGTTGCCCAGGCGGCACAGCACGATCCGCCCGTTGCGGTCCAGCAGCGGCATATGCGGCCCTGGCACCTGCACCGCGAATCCGGCGGGGGCGATGCTCGCGGGCTGCACGACCGCGTCGGGGGGCAGCTTGATCTCGGTCGCGTGGTGCGTCTTTTGCACCAACGGAGCGTGCGTCGCGGGGAGGGCATCACCCTTTTCTGGCGCGGCGGGCTTGGTTTGCGGCAGGGGGAAATAGGGCGTGGTGCGCGGCGCGAACCACAGCGTCTGCGCGGTCGCGGCGAGATGCGCGGCCAACTGGCGTAGCGCCGTCAGGCCCAGCGCCGGAAGGGTCGTGGTGGTCGATTGCGCGCGTTGCGGTTTCACCATGGTCATCTACCTGCCACCTTTCGTGCCCAGCGCCTCTCGGCCCTGGCCTTGAACCAACGCATGCGTTCGCTGGCATGCCGCACATCCTGTCATGGGTACGATAGCACGCGATCCGCGCGCTGTCAAACCAGGCATGCTCACAGCAGCTTGGCTGTTTGCAGATCCGTCAGCATCGCTTGGAAGAGCAGCGTGCGCTGCTGGCTGAAGAAGAAATGGTCGCCGGGCAACATCCTCACGCTGAAGTTTGCGGCGGTTTGCGCACGCCATGCGGCCATGTCGTCGCGCGACACCTCGGCATCCATCACGCCACCAAAGGCGGCGATGGGGACGGGCAACGGCGGCTCGTCGGTGTAGGCATACGTCTCGGCGATGCCTACATCGGCCCGCAGCAGGGGCACCATCACCTCCATCAGTTCGGCGTTGCCCGCGACGCCCGTGGGGATGCCATTCAGCGTCCCAAGCTCTTGGATGAACTGGGCATCGGGTAGTGTGTGCAGTTGCTCGTGCGGCTGGGGCAACTGGGGCGCGCGGTGGGCCGAGACGAAGAGGTACGACGGCAGAGGACCGCCGCGCCGTCGCAACGTGCGCGTCAGCTCGAAGTTCGCGATGGCCCCCAGGCTGTGCCCAAAGAACGCGAAGGGTCTGGCCCCCAGGAAGGGGGCGATGGCGGCATCCAGTGCCGCGACATAGGGCGGCAGCGACGTGAAGCGCGGTTCGCTGAACCGGCTCTCGCGCCCCGGCGGCTGGATGGCGCAGACCTCGATCTGCGGCGGCAATTCATCCGCCCAGGCGCGAAACAGCGACGCCCCGCCCCCCGCGTAGGGAAAGCAGAAAAGGCGTAGCCGCGCCTGTGGATTCGGTTTGGGGAAGGTGATCCAGGGATTGCCGTCCCGTGAGGTTGCCATAGTGGTCCCTTTCGCGCTCAGTTGCCGTGGGCTTGCAGGTACGCGAGGATCTCGCGCACATGCACCATCGTGCGCGTCGCCAACTGATCCACCGTGTCGGGCAGGAATTGGTTGATGCTGAAATGCCACGAGCATTGCAGTTGGCCATCCGCCAGGTAGCCCGTCACCAGCAGCGTCAGCGGGTGCAGCGTCGTCTCGTCGTTGGTGTAGAGGCGTCCGTTATATGGCCCCGAGACGCGATATTCCGCCACCTCGGGGGCCACCGAGGTCGCCAGATAGTTGAAGAACACGTCGGGTTTGGGCAACGCGCGCAACTGGTCGGCCACCGCTCGATCGCTGTTGAGCGCCGTCAGCGCGCTATAGTTGATGCCGCGTTTGCCCAGTTGCTTCAGTTCGGCCTTCACGATGTTCAGCGTTTCGCCCAGGTCGGTCGTCGTCGCCATATCCAGCAGCAGCGGATAGTCCATCGCCAGCGTGCCCAGGGTGCGCGACAGATCGATGTCGTCGAAGTCGGGGTTGCGTCCGTGGCCCTCGACCGTCACCAGCAGCATGTGCTCGCGGGTCCATTCGGTGATGGCCTGGGCCACGGCGGTCAACAGCACCGAATCGACCTGCAAGCCCTCGACCTTGGCGACGGTTTGCAGCAGCGCGGCGGTTTCGTCCAGGCTCAGCATATCCAGCGCCATCCGCAGCGAGGCCCCGGTGCCCTCCCCGGCGGGGAAGTCCTTGGGCAGCGGCTGCACCTGTTGGCGCTGCTCCGACAGCCAATAGGGCACCTCGGCCAGCAGTTCCGGCGAACGCGAATAGTCGCGCAGCCGTTCGGCCCACTGGATGTATGAGGTGGTCTTGGGCGGCAGTTGTGCCGCCTGCCCCTGGCTCAGTTGACGATAGACCCCCTGGATGTCGTCCATCAGGAATTGCCACGACTGCATATCGACAACTAAGCTGTGCCCCGCCACCAGCAGCGGGGTCGGCTTGCCCGGCCCCAGGTCGCACAGCGCCAGCCGCAATAACGGTTCGTGCGCCAGATCGAAGCCGACCGCCAGATCGAAGACCAGACCGCGCATCACGGCGACCTGCTCGGCCTCTGGCAGCCCGGATAGGTCGATCTGCCATGTCGCGGGCGTGGCGTCGACCGGGGGGAT
>JBBQSR010000512.1:0-3037 GCA_038234855.1 Ktedonobacterales bacterium
CTGTTTGCGGTGTCGCCACATGGGCACCATAGCGGCGGAACCAGTCGTCGGACTCCGCAGCGATGCGCTCTTGGAAGGCTTGGGTGAAGGACCAGTGGGGGCTGCCCGCGAACTCGATGTAGTGCTTCGGGCCGCTCAGGCGGGCATAGGCCATGCGCGTCACCTCAGGGTCCAGCACCGTGTCGCACTCTTGGTTCATCACCAGCGTGGGGATGGCGTTGCGCTCGGGGGGAATGGCGGGGTGGGTATACGCCGCGCTCACCATCGTTCGCAGGGTCATCTGGTGCGTCAACAGCGGATCGAAAAGCCACGCCTGGGCAGTGTCGGCCTCGTCGGGGGCGACGACATGATCGAGCGTATTCATCATGCTGGTGGGCACGCGCACCCAGCCAAAGGGTACAGCGATGGCGCGCAAGAGGGGCAGCAACCCGACCAGCCGGGGCTGCACCACCAGCCGCCGTAGCGCCGCTGGGTCATCGAACATGAAAAGGTGGAGGCACGTGTTGGCTGAGACGGGCGCGCCCGCCGCCGCCGCCGCGTAGACCACCGCGCCGCCCAGGCTGATGCCCAACAGATACAGCGGCCCGTCGAAGCGCCCGCGTGCCCACAGCGCGCTCTGCACCACCGAGGCCGTCGCGGGGCCGACGGGGCAGTCGCCGCGCACCCCGCCCGAATAGCCATTGCCGACCATATCGGTGCAGATGACGGTATAGCCGCGTTCATATAAAGCCCGCGCGATCTGCACGAAAAGACGGCCATAGGTCATCAGCCCGTGTACCAGGATGACGACCGGCGCGGTGCGCTCTGCCTGGGGATAGACATCCAGGTGAATGCCGACCTCGCCCGAGGGGATGTGATAGGTCGTCAGATGTTCCTCGACCCACGCGACATAGTCCGGTGGATACGAGAGCCGCCAATATTCGCGCCCAGCGTCGAAGTGAAAGCGGTCGCTGCGCCGTTGCAGCCGCTCGCGCAGCGCCAGCACCCCCAGGGCACCCGCCGCCCCGCCCAACGCCAGCAAGCCTAATCGCCGTTTACCCATCGCTGCCACCTCTACACGGTCAAGCTTCTTCGCCACGCTGCGAAGGCATGCCCCCATTGTAGCAAATCCGCGCGGTCGATGGATAGAGGCAAAAGCGCTAGCAATGCATAGTTATAGGACCAATTTCCCCTTGACGGATCACATTACAGGCCGCATAATGGCTGAGAACTTGTTCTGTAGAGATGCATAATGACACGGCACACGACGCGCCGTCGCGGAGGATCGCGTGGCCACTACCCCGCTGCGAGAAGCCCTGCAACAGGTCGAGACAGAGATCGCCGCCGGACGTCCCGGTGAGGCGCTGCGTCGCTGCGACCAGTTGTTGGCGACGCACCCGCGCTGGCTCGACGCCCAGCGGCTGCGGGCGCGCGCGCTCGTGGCGACCGACCGCCTGCCCGAGGCCGAGCGCGTGCTAGATGCCATCCTCGCGAGCAACCCGGAGGATGGCGACGCCTTTTGCGACCGCGCCTACCTGATGCAGCGACGCGGGGAACTGCTGGGCGCGCTGGCGTGCTATCGCCGCGCCTGTGAGTTGCTGCGGAGCAACGCGGGGCTGCGTGCCGCCCACAACCACCTGGCGACACAACTGGGTCGCCCGCCCTACACGCCGTCGCACACGGGCCTGGCGCGGCTCTACCTGCGCGCGGAACTCTTTGCCCATGCCCTGCGCGAATGGGACATCGCCCTGCAAGCGAACCCGAATCGGCTGGATGCCCAGATCGGCATGGCCGAGACGCTCTGGCGCAGCGGCGACCCGCGCCGCGCCCAGGCGACCAGCCAATTCATCTTGCAGCACATGCCGCTGTGCCTGAAGCCGCTCTTGCTGCTCGCATTCTTTCGGCTTGAGGAGGGCCGCACCGCCGAGGCGCAGGAACTGGTCCAGCTCGCGGGCGAGCTGGACCCCGACCAGCGCGTCGCGGGGGAACTCTTTGGCGACCTCGTGGCCAGTGGGCATGTGGGGCTGGCCCAGCTTTTCCGCGCGGCGGTGCGGTCCAAGACCTCGCCGCTGCTCGCGCCCGAGGCGGCGGGCCAGACGGGCACCTTCCCCGCGCTCGTTCCCAGCCTGTCGCGCCCCATCTCGGAACCGCTGCCCACCGGCCAATTGCCCACTGGCCCCCTCTTCGCTGATGCCAAGCCCGACTATGAATCGTTGCCGACCGGTAAGCTGACGTATCCCCCCGCGAATGGCAATGGCGAGATCGAAGACTTCTTTAGCCAATCGCGCGCGGCGATGTTGCCTGACAACTTCGACATGGTCTTCCGCGAGACGGAGTACATGCTCTGGAGCCGCGACAACGAAGAGCCAAACACCGCCGAGATCGCCGCCATCACCGCTGATACGTCGCCCCCCCCCACCGCAGAAACCGACATGGCCTTCGTGCGCTGGCTGCAAGAGCAGGGCGCGCGCCCGCTGGACGGCGCGGCACCACCCGTCGCCGACCTGCCCGCGCTGCCACCGAGCGCCACGCCCGAGGCCCCGGTGGCGTTGCCGCCCTTCCTCCGTCAGGCGTTGGCGGATGATGCCCCCGCTGCCCCGTCGCGGGGCTGGGAGCGCGCTGAAGCCCCGGACAACGACCGCTTCGACGAAACAGCCACCTCGGCGGGCGTCCCCCCCGCGCCGTGGCTGCTCGGTAATGGTGCCAACGGCCATGCACCGCAACCCGCTCCGGCACCAGCCAGCGCGTCCGCTACCGCGACCGATGCCGTCGCCTCCGATTTATCCGCCGTGGCGTCGGTTGCGCCAGATGCCCCCGTCACCACCGTCGCGACCGCTCCTGTTGTGGATGCCGCGCCCGTCGTCGCCGCGCCAGAGCCGCCCGCGCCGCCCACCGAACCCTTACCCATCGTCACCGTCGCCCCGTCGTCCGCTGAACCAGTGATGGACTCCATCGATGCCCGGACGATACCTTACGTGCCACTGGCCTCAGCCGAGCCGCCGACGATACCTGACGTGCCGCTGGCTTCTGTCGATGCCCCGACGATACCGTATGTGCC
>JBBQSR010000513.1:0-3034 GCA_038234855.1 Ktedonobacterales bacterium
TCCCCGCCGATCAGCACGTCATGCCAGGCGATGCCGGTCGGCTCCAAGAATTCGCGGTACAGCCAAGCGACGGCATCGGCTTTGTCGGTCAAGCCGATCTCCAGATTCTTGACGTCGCTGGTGACGCGCGCGTGCAAGCCCTGCGCCTCCGCCACTTGCTCGCCAAGCGCGATGACGCCGTGCAACCCGCCCGGCACCCCGGCGGCGGCCAAGCGCGCCTCCACCGCCGTCAGCAATTCCCCGATGCGCGCCTTGGGCGGGTCGGCCCACGCGGGTTCGGGAATGAGGTCGACCTTGCGGCGGTTCAGGCGGTCGGCGACGATCTGCACCGTCAGGCCGTAGGTTTCGCGGAGTTGGCGCGCGACCTCCTCGGTGACGGCGGTGAGTTGGCGATCCTCATCAGGGGTGGCGACGCGCAGATAGCGGCGCACCGCTTGCCCCGTGCCATCGAAGCCATAGAACTCCGAGCCGCGATTCGTGCCGATCAGCAGATGGTGGCGCAGGTCCGGCGCGACGACCTGGCAAAACTGGCGGTCGATGTTGCCGAAATTCGTGCCAGTGACGACCGCCAGCCAGACGCCCTGGCGCAGCAACCCTTCGGCGACGCGGGCGAAGGCTGAGGCGTCTTCTTTGCGGTTCACCACCGCCGTGCCATCCCAATCAAAGAAAATCGCCCGAAACGGGCGATCAAGTTCCGGGGGCAGATGCAGGTCGTTCGCGGCGTCGCCACGTCGCAGCCATTTTCTGATCTGTTGCACCGTTTCACCTTCTCCGTCCGCGAATCACCTTGCTATTTGCTGCGGATCGTAGCATGAGAGCTGCCAGGGATGCTATGTCGCATGGCATGGTGAGCAGCGGCACTATCGCGAAGTGCGCCCTCATCAACACGAACCCATGAAACGAGGCTGCCGATGCTCGATCTCGCGCCGTTGCGTGCCGCCGAGGCACGGACACTGGCCCACCTGCCCGTCGCGGTGGTGGCCCATGACCTTCCCCACGCGGAGGGCGTGCTGCACTATCTGACGGCGGGCGCGCCGGACCTGCCGCCGCTGGTGCTGGTACATGGGCGCGGCAGCGCGGCCATCTTGTGGCATCCGCTCATCACACGGTTCGCGGCGACGCGGCGCATCTTGGCGCTGGATCTGCCCGGCTGGGGCCTCTCGGCGAATATTCCCTTCACAGGCACGAATGGTGAGGACGCGGTGAATTGGTGGCGCGATGGGGTGCTGGCCGCGCTGGACCACCTAGGGATCGCCCGATTCGCGCTGATGGGGCATTCGCTGGGGGGGATGGTCAGCATGGCGGTCGCGGCGACGCGGCCAGTGGCGGTGACGAGCCTGATATTAGAGGATTCGGCGGGCTTCCCCGGCAAGGTCGCTCCCTGGGCGCGGCTCTTTTTCGCGGTGGAACCTGAACGGCTGGCGCGGCTGACCCCGCGATCGCTCTTCACCTGGGCACGCGGGCGGGTCAGCCCGACACCCACCGAGGCAGCAGACCTGGCGGCGGCGCTGGCAACCGTCAACGGTCTGCTAGAAACGCAACGGGCCAGCGGAGTGGCGGCATTCCATCGCTTGCTGCCGCTGCGGGGGGGGGGCTACACGATGGCCGAGGCGCTGCCAGGGCTGACGATGCCGACGCACCTGCTGCTGGGGGCACGCGACCCGCTCATCCCACGCGCCGTGGTCGAGGCGGGCATGCGCGCCATCCCGCACGCCGACCTCACCATCATCCCCGGTGCCACCCACACGCCGCATCTGGAACAGCCCGAGGCCACGACGGCGCTCGTCGCCCGCTTCATCGCGGAGTAAGCGAGGGCGATGCGACGGACGCGCGTCCCTTCGTGAACAGGACATGCTGAGCAGTGAATTGACCATCCTGGCAAGCTGTGGTAGGGTGGTGGCAGCCGAAAAATGCGACAAGGATACGCCACCCCCATGAATGAAGCCTTGCTCACGCTCATCGCCGCCGCCGTGCCAGGCGTGCTGATCGCCCTGTTGGCGCATCAACTGGACCTGCGCCGCGATGTCGCGGAAGAGCGACGCATCAGCCAAAACGCGCGCACCCTGCTGGGCCTAGAGGTCGCGGCGAACCGCGCGGCACTGCAAACCTTTTGGACGACGATCAACGCGCTCGACATCCCCGACCAGCGCAAGAACGCGGGCGATCACCTCGCCGCCATGACGGAGCGCGGCTTGCTCAGCTATCCCCTGCCGGAATGGGATTTCGCGCGGTGGGAGCACCTGCCCGCCCAGGCGCTCTCAGCCTTCACCCCAGCGGAGCTCGCCCAGGTCGACGCGCTGAACCGGGGCATCCGCACCTTTGGCGATCTCTATAAGCAGCTCATCACCATCACCCCAGATGAGATGACGGAACTGAACAAAGATCGCTTCTGGGTCAATCGCTATTCCGGCTGGCGCGAGGGCATCTTCGCGCGGCTGACCGCGACGGCGGAGGGCGCGCTGCGTGTCCCCGCGTTGTCGCATTAGCCGCTACGCGCCGAGGCCCGCAGCCCGACGGATCTGCTCGGCATGGTCGTGGCAATGGGCGGTGTAGATACGCAGCCAATCGGCGAGGGTATAGCGCCCGCTCTCGCTGTGCGTCCCCTCGCTCGCCCATTCCGCCTCGCTCAGCGTCGCTAATAGCTGGGCCGAGGCGACCCGCACCGCGCGGACGACGACCAGCGATGGCGCGATGGGGCGATCATAGTGCAACACGCGTGCCCACTCGGCCTCGTCATAGCCCTGGATGACGGGGCGTTCCTCGACCAGCAAACGGCGCAGCCGGATGTAGCTCATCGTCTCACTATCGGCGACGTGGTGCACAATCTGACGCGGTGTCCATTCCCCCGCGATGTGCGCGACGTCCAGTTGGTCGGCGGGCACGGCGGCGACGGCAGCCTCCAGCGCATCGGGACCCGCGGCATAGCGCGCGATCAAGTCGTTGCGTTCGGTGGGTTCCATGAGCTATCTCCTCTCTCACTTCACACAGAATGGTCGTGGTTCACAGCAGCAGCATAACACCGCACCAGCAGATG
>JBBQSR010000514.1:0-3033 GCA_038234855.1 Ktedonobacterales bacterium
CACCTTCCTCGGGGCGGGGGGCGGGGGCGCGGCGGGGGTCGGCTTCCTGGGGGGTGGGCGGTTCGCCATGGCTGCTATCATCTCCTCTGGTCGCGCCTGCGGTCGCGTGGACGCGCAGACAACATGGTCACGTTCTCGTAATCCGACTATCGTTTCAGCGCGCGTCGTGCCAGCCGTCGGGCGGTGGCAAGGTCGCGGATGGTTTATGGGCATCTAGGTAGTCTTGCAAGATGACGCTGGCGGCGATGGCATCGATCTGCTCGCGCCAGCGGTCGCGTCGCACCCCGCGCTCGCGCAAGATGCGCTCGGCCTCGGTGGTGGTGTAACGTTCATCGAAGGTGACGAGCGGCACGGGCAGACGCGCCGCCAGCCGCTCGGTGAAAGCCAGCGTCGCGCGCGTCTGATCCGAATAGTCGCCCGACAGGCGCAGTGGCAAGCCCGCCACCACCCCCACCGCTTCCTCATCCGCCACGGCGGCGACGATGCGCGCGATGGCGGCATCCTCTGGCTGACGGCGGATGACGCAGAGCGGGCTGACGGCGATGCCGGTGGGGTCGCTGGTGGCGAGGCCGATTCGCACGTTCCCCACGTCAAGGGCCAAGAGTCGCCACGACGGCCATGGTGGTGGTGTTTGTGCCATCGCGCGCCTCCTCTCGTCGCCATTCATCATCGACTATTGTACGGTGCCCTTTCTCGATTGGCAAGCCTCGTTGACTTATGTGCCAGGGGGTCAGGCACGCCGTCACCCTCACGCAAGCAGGGGGTGGCGGGGCAAGCTCAGCCTTACGCCGCTGGCTCCGTTATGTGAGCGATGCACGGTTGACAGCGCCCGTGGCGGGGCCGCACAATGTCGGCAGTCGGGCGCGCGTTGCCGTGCGGGGGAGGCATGTCGATCGATGGCGCAATCTTTCCCACAGGAGCGAACCGCAATGCTACGCGTTCTCGTCGCCAATGATGACGCCCCCTCGCGCCGCGTGCTGCACCACGCGCTGACGGGTGCCGGATACGAAGTGGTGGAGGCCACCACCAAAGAGCAGACCATGGCCATCTTGCGGGCCAGCCCCATCCCCCTGGTGGTGCTACTCGACTTTAGCATCGCCAAATGGAACGGCACCGCCGTCATCAGCGAGGCATCGGCGGACCCCGACCTGGCCCTGCGCCACGCGTATGTGCTGATGCTGCTGCGCGACCAGACCTTTCCCCTCGTCACCGCGCGGGCCGTCACCCAGATGGCGGTGAGCCTCATCCCCAAGCCCATCAAGATCGAGGCGATCGTTTCGGCGGTGATGGCGGCTGGGCACCGGCTCCAGATGCACGACCAGCGCACCATGATCATGCCGCGCATTCCCAATGACGATGCCCCCGACGAAACCCAAAGGTAACGTCGGGGGCGTGGCCTGTCACTGGTGGCCGCGACGGTGCGGGGCGCTAGCGGCTCTTGGCGTAGACGAGGATCGCCTCGGCCATCGAGTTGATGTCCTCGACCGAGGCATTGACCTCCTGCGTCATGGCGGCCTGCGACTGGGTGAGGGTGCTCATGTTCGAGATGGCGTTTTGGATCTGGTCGACCAGTTGCTTCATCTCTTTCAGGCTGTTGTCGATGTTGCCGGTCGCGTTGGCGCTATTCGCGGCGAGCTTGCGCACCTCGTCGGCGACGACAGCGAAGCCCTTGCCCTGCTCGCCCGCGCGGGCGGCCTCGATGGCGGCATTCAGCGCCAGCAGATTGGTTTGCCCCGCGATCTCTTTGATGAGCGCGGTGATGTGCGTCGTTTCGTCGGCACTCTTGCTGATCTTCTGGGTAGCCTGGGCCGTCTGATCTTGCGATGCGGCGAGTTCCTGGGCCTGGGTGGCGACGGAGTTGATGCCCTTCACCATATGGCTGATGGCCGTGAAGAGCCGCTCCATGCGCTCCGACAATTCCTGCTCGGTGATCTCTTTGCCCTTCTCGGCCTGAATGTCGCGAATGGTGCCCGCGACGCGCAGGGGAACGCCCTTGGCATCGCGCACCGTCTCGCCATTCGCATGGAACCAGCGATATTCGCCGTCGCGCAGGCTCAACCGATAGTCGATGGAGTACGGGGTGCGGCCCGAATAGTCATTCAGGTGGGCGGCGAAGGCCGACAGCACGCGGTCCTTGTCCTCGGGGTGCAGACGGTCGCTCCAACTGCTGAGCACATTGGGGAAATCGCGCTCGTTCTGAAAGCGTAACAGCTTGCGGAACTGGGGCGACCACCAGAATTCGTTGTTGGGGTTGACGGGGTCGCCCGCGATGACCGTCATATCCCATGGCCCCTCTTCGAGGGCATGGCTGATGAGGTCGAAGCGCGTCACCAGCGATTGCATCTCGAGGTCTTTGATCTTTTTATCATGGATGTCAAAGAGCGCGCCCGCGACGCGCAGGGGCACGCCGCGCGCATCGCGGACGGTGGTACCGGTGGCGCGAAACCAGCGATATTCGCCCGACTTCATCTGCAACTGGTACTGCACGTCATAGGGCGTGCGGCCCGAGGTATCGGTCAGGTGGGCGGCGAAGGCGGTCAGCACCCAATCCTTATCACTGGGGTGCAAGCGCGACGCCCAGCTATCCAGCACGTTGGGGAAGTCGCGCTCATCGGTGAAGCCAAGCATCCGGCGGAAGGCATCTTCCCAGATGAAGGTATTGTTCGGGTTGACCGGGTCGCCCGCCACGACGGTCATATCCCACAGCCCGACCTGGATCGCCTGGGTGACCAACTCGAAGCGCATGGTAATGTCCGCGACACTCGCCGCCGCTTTACGCTGGAAAAACATGGGGGATACCGCCTTCTTGCCACATGCGCGCCCCACGGGAAATCGGGCGCGGAGATGTATCTTCCCTCTTGCCCATCGGCGCATGGGGCCGGAAACTTGAGGGCGTGGGCCGATACGATTCTTGGCATCTGCCGCGCTATAGGGGATGACGGATGCGACCGATGCACGTGAGCGCGGTCGCCATGGCAAGGAGGCCCGCGCGTGCCCCACGTGGTCATCATCTCCAAGACGTTCGTCGCGGCC
>JBBQSR010000515.1:0-3027 GCA_038234855.1 Ktedonobacterales bacterium
TGTAATCCGTGCAGAATAGCGGCACAAGCAATATCTGGATTGTGTGCGTCTAGCGCGCGAGAGGCTGTGGATTCGCGGGTGGGGTCGGCTGGGCGGCGTCATCCGGGGATTGCATGCGAGCCTCCATTCAGGCAAGGGGGGGAGATGCGCGTGCGGGCCACACGGACCCCGCCCCTTCATCCTAGCCCGCCCAAGGGGCCGCTGTCAAGCGTCCAGCCACCCCGCGATCATCGCCTGGCCCCCCCGCCCGCTCAGCAGCGGAAGGGCGTGAGGTCGGTCAGCCGCAGCGTCGCCAAGAGTGTATTGTCGAGTGCGATCTTGGCGGGCGAGAGGGCATCGTTGAGGGTGATCTGCAAGAGGTTGTTGTGGCTGTCGGCAAAAAGCCAGTTGCGCTCTTCGTTGCTATTCCCCGCGACGGTGTACTGCATCTTAGCACCTGCCAGAGTCACCGTTTTGCCATTGGTGACGTGGCAATACGCACCGGCCTTGTCGGTGTTCCATTCTTCATAGATGTTGAGAGTGCGTCCATCGCTGGCAACGCTGAGGGGATAGGTGTAGCCAACCGCATTGGCGACGGTGGTGTCGGTGTTGGGCACCGGGGGCTGCGCCGTCCATTCCGATGGATACGCGATGGCGAAATTGCGGCCTGCGAGCACGCGCCAGCCAGCGGGCACATTCGTGGGAGTGGGGGCCGGGGCGGTGGTCGCTGTAGGCACCAGCGTGGCGGTCGCGGTTGGCGTGGCGGTGCGCGCTGGCGTGGGGGTCGTCCCCAAGGCCGTCCCCGTCGCCGTGAGATTCGCGCAACCAGCCAGACACAGCAAGAGGAAGCAGAGGCCCGTCATATGTTTTCGCATTGATGCTCCTATTCTCGCCTTCCTTAGCGCGGCGGCCCGTGGTGGCTGCCACTACGGGCATCACTCACAAGGACCAGTCCGCGATGTTCCAGTCGAAGGTATCCGCCGTTGGGCCGACCACGACGCCGCGCAGGGTGGGCGCGGTGAGCGTGATGATCGGCCAGAGATACAGCGGCGTCACATAGAATTGCTGCGCCACGACGATCTGTTGCGCCGTCTTGAGGGCCGTCACCCGCGCATCGAAATCCACCACCCCGCGCTCGGTTTGCAGGGCGGCATCGAGCTTGGGATCGCTGATGTGGCCGTAGTTGGTGCCGAACGGATTCGTCTTGGAGGGAATGGCGCTCGAATGGTAGATGTCATAAGTGAAGTCGGGGTCGGCGCTGCCCACCAGGGCCAGCAACGCGATGTCGAACTGCCCCGTCGCCAGCAATCCGCCGCTGGTGAAGTCGGCGAAGACCTTGGTGCCTGGCTGGGCCGAGACGGCGACGTCCACGCCGATGCCCTTCCACGCGGCCACCAGCCGGGCAGCCTCGGTGGCGCGGGCGCTGTCGGGCGTCGTCACCAGGGTCAGGTGCAGCAGCTTGCCATCCGCGCCCAGGCGGATGCCCGCGCTATTCTTTTTGGCAAAGCCCGCGCCATCGAGCAGGGTGTTGGCCTTGCTGGCGTCGGGCGCGGCGGCGGTCAGCGTCTTGTCGAAATCGAGTGCGGCGGGGGCGGTGATGCTGGTGGCGACGGTGCTGCTGCACGCCCCGCTCAGCACCTTTTGCGCGATGGCACAGCGATCCGCGACCAAGCCCAGGGCTTGCCGCACCGCGCCATTCGCCAGGGCCTTATTCGCCTGGTTGTAGAGGAGGTGCTCGTACCCCACCGCCGGATGTGTGCCGACCTGGCCCGCGCCCGCGCCGCGCACCGCACTCAGGTCGGCGGGCTGGAAGTCTTGCGCCAGCGTCACCCGTCCCGCGCCCGCCGCGGCGAGCAGCGCGGCGGTGGTGCCATAGGACTGGAAGGTGAGCGATCCCAGGAAGGGGCCATAAAAGCTGGCCGAGGTATAGTGCGCGTTCGGTTGCAGCACCATGCTGCTATTCAGCGCGAAACTTTTCACCGCGTAGGGGCCGCTGGTGGCCTTGGGAGCGAAATTGACCTCGGTGCTGGCCGAAAGTTGCTCGGGCGCGATGCCGCTGAATTCATGTTGGGGCAACGCGAAGGGCAGATAGCTGAGGTACGGACCGAGCGGCACCTTGAACGTCACCTGCACCGTCTGCGGGTCGAGCGCCGTCACCGCCGTGATGAGGCTGTAACCGCCGATATTCGCGGCGGCGGTCTTGGGGTTCATCAATGTCCGCCAGCCAAAGACGAAATCGGCTGCGGTCAGTGGTTTGCCATCGGACCATTGCAGGGTGGGCAGCAGCTTCAGCTTCACCACCTTACCGTCGGCGCTGACCTCACCGTTCGCCTGGGTGGGGACCTCGCTGCATTCATCGGGCAGCCACTTCAGGTCCGCCCCGGTCACCGCGCACGCGCCATACAGCGCATGGATGATCGTGAAGTCGATGTGCTGGTCGGCGAAGAGCGGGCTGATGGTGTCGGGGACCTCCCAGTCGCCGAACACTGCCGCGCCCTTGGGAGCGGCGGCCTTGCCCGCGTGGTAGGCCTGGGTGGTGCCGAGCGTGGCACAGGCCGTGCCTCCGGGGCAGATCGGCGCGTAGGCGCTGCCCACATTCACCGGCGGCTTCTGCACCGTCGTCGTGGTATGCGAGGAATTATTGCACGCGGTCACTAAGGTGGCGGCGATCACGAGCGATGCCAGGAATTGCCAGGGCGCGCGGCCCCAACGCCGACTAATATTCACATATCCTCCGCCGAACGCATGATACGGTCATTTGCTTGCTCATCCGTTATACCAGATCGCGCCAGGGCTGTATAGAGGCAATGGGCTGGATGGCAGGAGGATGCTCTGAGAGAGACGATTCTCTCATTGGCGTATGCAACGGCGGATGGTTGACATTGTGATTCATCTTGTATTATTGTGAATCTATCACCAAAACAGAATGAGGTAGCGACCGTGCCATCAGCCGTGGATAAAAATGTACAGACATTGGTAAACGAAGTGATCAGTGGAAAACTGCTCCTCCCTGAGATGCAGCGACCCTTTGTCTGGAAAGACTATCAA
>JBBQSR010000516.1:0-3026 GCA_038234855.1 Ktedonobacterales bacterium
CCAAAAGGTTGAAAACTTTGCGCGCAGCAACCTTTGTTCGTACAAGAATAGGAAGGCACTGCCGCGCTCGCCTCATGGCGACCGCTCATTGCCCCCGCGATGTTGACGGTTATGAGGTATCCCCCATGGCATCATCGAAGCCCAAGAAAACCGTGCCCGCGCCTAAATCCTTACCCTGGCCCGTGCCACCCGCGACGATCCTGGGCGAGATGGCGACGGGCGTCATCGTCCTTGATCGCGCGGGGCAGCCGACCTATGCCAACCCCGCCGCCCTGCACCTGTTGGGGCGCGATGCCGACGACACCGATCCCCATCGCCTCACGGCGGACGACCTCGCCGCGCTGGCGGACCTGCGCGACACCGCTGGGCAGCCTATACCCAACCCCGCCGAGTCGACCGCGCCTCTGCCCCAGACAGAGGAACGGACCTGGCTGGTGCGCCGCACCGATGGCACCCAAGTGGCGGTCGGCGCGCTGCCCGCTCCATTGCACGACCCGGCTAGTGGCGAGGTCGTCGGCACGGTGCACACCCTGCACAGTGTCGCGCGGTGGTACGAGCAAGACGCCACCAAAGAGGAATTTCTGAGCGTCGCCAGCCACGAGCTACGCGCGCCGCTGCAACCGATCATGCTGGCCAGCCGTTTCATCCAACGCTGGGTCGCCCGCCCAGAGCACCGCGAGGAACTGACGGTCCTAGCCGACCAGATCGTCACGCAGTCCAAGCGGCTGAGCCAGCTCGTGCTAGACATGATCAATATGACGCGCATCAACGAGGGCGTCTTCGTCATCGAACGCGACGCCGCCGATGCCGCGAACATCCTTCGCAACGTCGTCACCGAGCAAACGACCGTGACGCACCGCGATATCGCGCTGATCGGCGCGGACGACCCCATCCCCCTGCAAGCGGATGGCGAGAAGCTGTGGCAAGCCTACACCAACCTCATCAGCAACGCCATCAAATATTCCCCCGCCCCCGCACCGATCGCTGTCACCGTCACGCAGTTCACCGAGGCCGATGGGGCGCCCTGGCTGCGGGTGGCCGTGCGCGACGAAGGCACCGGCATCGCCCCCGACCAGGTGGCGCATGTCTTTGACCGCTTCTTTCGCGCCGCCGTCGCCAAGGGCATGGAGCGCCAACAGCAAGACGGCCTGGGGTTGGGCCTTTACATCACCCGTGCCATCATCGAGAGCCACGGGGGCCGCATCGCTGCGACCTCTGTGCTGAGCGTGGGCAGCACCTTTACCATCGAGCTACCCGTGGTGCCGCCCGTGGGCGAGTGATGCCGCGCTTATTGTGGTGGCCTCACACACACGTGGCACCGGGGATCGTCGTCTTGAAATCCCATTCACCCGTATAGCTGCCATGCGTGCCCGTCTGAACGAAGAGGGTGTAGCAAAAGCCGCTTGGTGGCGAAGTGGGTTTTTGCGCAGAGACCGTGGTGGCCGTGCTGGAAAGCACCTGCCAGCCGCCATCAGGGACCGTCCTTTTCATAAAGGCGGCAATCGAGGTGGGATCTCCGGCACTGCACACGAAGCTTGGGCGTGTCCCCGCCGCGCCACCCAGGAAGCTGTACGTCGTCACGGGGGGATATTGCATGCTCGTATCTGGCCCCCCGGTGCCGTTCGTGAGGCCGCTGCTCATGTCGGCGGGGTTACAGTTGCCCGCTGGCGGCGGCACGAAGACGCGCAATTGATACGTCACGACATTGTTCCCGCGATCGGTGACCGATTCCAGCCCGATCAGCCGCCGAGCAACGGGGTTCGGCCCCTTCTGCCAGCAATATGGGTCGCCGCACGGCTGCGCATACGCGCCGTCGAAGGGCAATGTCGGGTCGATTCCCCAGCCCCCCGCCGCGAGATCGGTCGTGTAAAACGATTTCACCGCCGCCGCTGATGTCCCCTCAGCGCACGCTTGAAAGGTCGAAATCGTGTACAGTCCCGTCCCACTGTGGACGACGGTCAGACCGGTGCTCACCGCGCCGCCAGGAAAGTGGACATCGCCAAAGCTGGGACCGGCACTGGCCGCGCCCCCACCCGGCAGCAGTGTCGCGCAGCTTGCAGCGGCGGCGGTTGCCGTGCCCCCCGCTGGCGGGGGGCTTCCTGGCGTCCCCCCGTCCCGGTCGTCACCGTAGAGGTCGCGGTGCACGCGGCCAGCACGACCAACATCGTCCCACAAAAAGCCGCCATCCAGTAACGCCGATGCGTCAAGATCGCCATGTCAACACCCCCTATTTGGCCTTGCCAGGGTACGCTCGCGTACCCCACGCGAAAGCTGTGCTCATAGGAGGAAACGTTGCCTCAGCGGTTTTGTGGGCGCGCTATTGCCCCGCCGCGAATTTTTCGCGCAATGCCCGCGCGACTGGCTCAGTAACGAAGGTATCCACGGGCGCACCCAGCCGTGCGACCTCCTTGACCAACGAGGCGCTGATGAAGAGATGCGGCAGGTCCGTCACCAACAGCACGACCTCCAGTTCGGGGGCCAGCCGCCGATACATATGCGCCTGCTGAAACTCCGTCTCGAAGTCATTCACCGTCCGCAGGCCACGGATGATCGCCGTCGCCCCCACCTTTTGCGCGAAGGTGGTCGTCAGCTCATCATAGGTGCGGATGTCGATATTCGTGGGTGCCCCATGCGCGGCCAATGATGCCTGCCACAGTGCCACGCGCTCCTCTGGTGTGAAGAGCACGTTCTTGGCGGGGCGCGCATAGACGGCCACGACCAGCCGCTCTACCAGTCGCGCCGCCCGGCACGCGATGTCGATGTGCCCCAACGTCGGAGGATCGAAGCTGCCCGGATACACGCCAATGACGGCGGGATGCGCCGCTTGTGCCATGAGTCACCTGCCCATCGCGCTTGTGCGCGTGTTTTTCGCAAAGGTTGCCTGTATTCTATCGCATCCGCGCAAGGGCCGTGCTACTGTCCCTATGCGGTATGAAAAGATGTGCCACCCTCGTCAAAAAGTGTATTGCAATGATAGTGCGTGATGCCCTCAATCATTACACTTTCTGGACGATGTGCAACGCTAC
>JBBQSR010000517.1:0-3018 GCA_038234855.1 Ktedonobacterales bacterium
GTACCGATTTCATCGATGATGATGACTTCGGGCATGTGGTTTTCCACGGCTTCGATCATCACGGCGTGCTGCTCGGCGGGGCGGGCGACCTGCATGCGGCGGGCACGCCCGATGCCGGGGTGCGGCACATCGCCATCCCCGGCGATCTCGTTGCTGGTGTCGATGATCACCACGCGCTTGCCTAGGTCATCGGCCAGCACGCGGGCGACCTCGCGCAGGACGGTGGTCTTGCCGACGCCAGGGCGACCGAGGATCAGCAAAGAGCGGCCCTGCTCGACGACATCGCGGATGAGGGCGACGGTGCCATGCACGGCGCGCCCGACGCGGCAGGTGAGGCCGATGACCTTGCCCCGGCGATTGCGGATGGCCGAGATGCGGTGCAGCGTGCGCTCCATGCCAGCGCGGTTGTCGTCGCCAAAATCGCCTGTACGGGCCGTGACATACTGTATATCGTCATCACTAATGGGATCTTCGGAAAGGATCACTTCGCCATCGGGGAAGCGCGCCTCAGGCTGCCGCCCAAGGTCCATGACCACCTCAATCAAGTCCGCGCGCTGCGGGAGGGCCGCAAGGGCCGCCGCAAGGTGCGGCGGGAGCGCGGCCAGAAGGAGGTCGAGGTCATCCGAGATCTGGTGTTGCATGCAGTTAATTCCCTCGTTGGTAGCAATGGCGCGGACTGGACCGCCCGCAACCCTTCGACGCCGTAATTGATGCGCGCCCCTTCCATGCCTGGGATGGCCAGGTCGCTGAACGCGCGCAACGTCAGGTGGCGTACCAAACTATCTTTTGTATCGGTGTGGATGAAGCCCGTCTGGCGTAAACCATCAATTGCTCCTCCCTCGTAATCGCGGATCTGGCAGATGACCTGCTGGCGCAGTGGTTGCGCCCCCGGTAGTACACCATTCTCACACAGCCGCCCTAAAGCGAACCTGATGACCTCTGGCGCGACCGCCGCGTGCTCTGGATGCACCATCAGCCATAATTGATGGGGCAGCCCGGCCCAGCTTTGGCGAATCCGTACCCACGCGGCGAGATGCGAACCCATATCCAGCACATAGGTCTCGTCGCGTGGCTCCACGCCGGGGATGCGCCACTGTCGCACGCGCGGCACGAATTGCCGCGCCAGCTCGTCGCTGCCCAGCAACTCCGCCACCTGCACGCGGCGCGGGGTGACGGCACCATGCAGGCGCGACAGCCCCCATACGTCGTCGCGGTGCCAGCGGCGCAGTGTCAGGCCAGGCATCCCCAGCCCGTGCTCCATCTCGGGCAGGTCGGCGATGGAGGGTGAGTCGCGTACATAGAGCAACTCTTCGGCGTAACGCTGGAAGCCGACCTGATGGAAGATCGCCAGGGCATGATCGTCGGCGGTGATCTGGGCGAAGAGGCGCTGCTGGCCGTGCATCATGGCAGCGTTGACGGCGTATTCCAGCAGCGTACGCAGCACGCCGGGTGTCTCGCGCTCATCGGTCGTCATCGAGGCCAGGTACACGAGATCCCATGAGGTCGTGTCGGGGCGAGCACGGCCCTGGGCCACACCCAGCAGCCGCCAATGCTCCTCGCAGATCCACGTGCGGGCGGTGGCGTGGACGGGCGACATATTGTTGAGCAGGTTAGCGAGGCCGCTGCGCGACTCGGTGTATTGGGGGGCGCAAAGGAAGGTGGCGAGGGGACGACCCACCAACCGCGCTCGGCGGTCTAGCGCGTAGATGATGCCCGGCAAATCGACATACAGCACAGGGCGGATCATGGTGGTTGCCTCCCTCCACAACAACGTGGATAATGATTACGGCGATATCGGTCGGGCATGGCTCCTTTCCCGCACGATATCTACAAAATACTGATGAAAGCGTGGGTCGTCGCCGATCTCTGGGTGGAACGCGCTGCCGAGCAAGTGGCCCTGCCGCACCGCAACGATGGAGCCATCATCTAGCCGGGCCAGCACGTCTACCCCTGGCCCGGTTTCCAGCACCAATGGCGCACGGATGAAGACGGCGCGGAACGGCGCTGGCCCGATGGCCGGGATGTCGAGATAGGTGATGAAGCTCTCGCGCTGTGCCCCAAAGGCGTTGCGATTGACGCGAATATCCATGGTGGCCAGGAGCGGCTGCCCTGCCATGACGTTCTCGGTGGCACGCGCCAGCAAAATCAGTCCCGCGCAGGTGCCCCAGATGGGCAAGCCATCCGCGATGGCCGCACGCACCGGTTCGACCAGCCCATTGGCGACTAGCAGCTTGCCGATGACCGTGCTCTCGCCGCCAGGAATGATGAGGCCATCTAGCCCCACCATCTCGCGTGGCAGACGAATGGGGACCGCTTCCGCGCCCAACCGTCGCACCATCACCAGATGCTCGCGGAAGTCGCCTTGCAGGGCCATCACACCGATCTTCATGGGCGGCCCTTTCCCCAGCATCGAGCGGACCGCAAGGGAAGGAAGAGGACGGGACACGAAGAGTCACGAAGGAAAGAAAGTACACGAAGATGATCTACCATCTCTTTTTTCCTTCCTTCTTTCCCTTCTTTATCTTCGGGGCCTTCGTGTCTCGTCCCCTCTTTCCCTGATAGCTTACCAGCCGCGCGGGGCCATCAACTCTTCGGGGCGCAGGGTGCGCAGGTCCACGCCGGGCATGGGGGCACCGAGGCCACCGGAGATCTCGGCCAGGACCTCGGCATTGTCGAAGTGAGTGGTGGCCTGGACGATGGCCTTGCCGATGAGGAGCGCCTCGTCGTCGGTGTGCGAGTCAAAGATGCCAGAGCCGACAAAGACGCCATCCGCGCCGAGCCGCATTGTCAGCGCCGCATCCGCCGGGGTGGCGATGCCGCCCGCGGTGAAGAGCACCACGGGCAGGCGGCCCAGGTCGCGCACTTGCTTGAGCAATTCATAGGGTGCGCCGAGGTTCTTGGCCTCGGTCATCAGTTGCTCTTCGTGCAGCACGGTCAGGCGGCGGATGCCATCGAGGATGGTGCGCAGGTGGCGCACGGCTTCGACAATGTTGCCGGTGCCCGCCTCGCCCTTGCTGC
>JBBQSR010000518.1:0-3016 GCA_038234855.1 Ktedonobacterales bacterium
TTTCGCGGCGCGCTGCAAGATGGCATCATCACCATGCGCGAGGGGCGCTATGTGTTGCCCGTCCGCAGCGAGGCGCGCAGCCAGGTACGTGGCATCATCCACGATCAATCGGCCAGCGGCGCGACCGTCTTCATCGAGCCACTCGTGATCGTCGAGATGAATAACCGTCTGCGCGAACTAGAGGGCGAGGAGCGGCGCGAGGTCGAGCGCATCCTCATCGAGCTTTCCGCCGAGGTCGCCGACAACGCCCCCTACATCACCCTGGCGGTCGAATTGCTGGCCGACATCGACCTGCAATTCGCGAAGGCACGCTACAGCCAAGCGATCAAGGGCAACCCACCGCATCTGAGCGAGACGAGTGTGCTGAAATTGGTGGATGCGCGCCATCCGCTGCTGACGGGCAAGGTGGTGCCGCTGAACTTCCAGCTTGGCGAAGCCTTCGCCATGGTCGTCATCACCGGCCCCAACACGGGCGGCAAGACCGTCGCGCTGAAGACGGTAGGCTTGCTGGCGCTGATGACCCAGGCGGGCATGCACATCCCCGCCGATGACCGCTCCGTCATGCCGATCTACCGCGAGGTGCTGGCCGACATCGGCGATGAGCAATCCATCGAGCAGTCGCTCTCCACTTTTTCATCGCATCTGACGCGCATCATCGACATCCTCAACAACGCGGGCAAGGGCACGCTGGTGCTGCTGGATGAACTGGGCGCGGGCACCGACCCCAGCGAGGGCTCGGCCCTCGCGCGGGCGATTCTGCTGACGATCCGCGAGCGCGGCGCGGCCTGCGTGGCGACGACCCACTATTCGGAACTCAAGGCCTTCGCGCACGAGCAGCCAGGCGTCACCAACGCCTCCGTCGAATTCAATGTCGAGACGCTGTCGCCGACCTATCGGCTCAGCATCGGCATCCCTGGCCGCTCGAACGCGCTGGCCATCGCGGGGCGGCTGGGGCTACCCCCCGCCATCATCGAGCGCGCCCGCACCATGACCGACATCAGCAGCGCCAGCATGGAAGAGATGCTGGCCGACATCCAGCGCGAGCGCCAGGCCACCGCCGACGAACGCTTCGCCGCCAGCATGCAGACCGCCGCCCTCGAAGACGAGCGCCGCCAACTGAGCGACCGCGTCGCCGAACTGGAAGCGCAGCGCATCGAGGTCGAGCGCGAACGCATCAGCATCATCAATGCCGCCCGCGAAGAGGCGCGCAAGCAGATCCAGCAGATGCGCTCTGAGCTTGGCCGCGTCCGTGCCCAGACGGGTCGCAGCGATGTCAGCGAAGAGACCTTGGCCGCGCTGCGTGCCCGTCTGCGCGGTGTGGAGGATGGTGCCGAGGCGCTGCCCATGCCCGCCGCGCCGCGCTTGCCGCCCCGCAACCGCCGCGAACGCGAGCGTGACCGCGCCGAACGCGCGACGACCACGGGCGATGATGAACAGATGGTGATCGCCGGGGACCCCGAGGTGGGCGATCCGGTGCGCATCGGCAGCCTGGGCCAGGTCGGCGAACTGCTAGCCCTGCCCGATTCGCGCGGCGAGGCCGAGGTGCAGGTGGGCAGCCTGAAGCTGCGCGTCGCCGCACGCGACCTGGAGCGCCTGAGCCGCCGCAAGGCACGCGAGGAACGCACCGTCATTCAGATGCCCAACTTCGCCACCCGCGAGATCCCCGACAGCGAACTGGATCTGCGCGGCCAACGCGCCGAGGCGGTGATCGAAGCCGTCGAGCAATACCTCAACGATGCCTATCTGGCGGGGCTGCCACGCGTGCGGCTGGTGCATGGCAAGGGCACTGGGGCGCTGCGCCAGGTGGTGCGCGAACTGCTGACGCGGCACCCCTTGGTGAAATCGTTCGGCACGCCACCGCAAAACCAGGGTGGTGACGGCGTCACCGAGGTGGTGCTGAACCAGTGAGGGCACCCACTGGGGGAGGCGAATCGCCGAAGACGCGATGCCGCCGCGCTGCCAAAGTGCCGCCGCGACCCGTCAGGCGAGGCTGCGCCATCTGCCGAACCTGTCCAGGCGGTTCCCTAAAGCTCACTCATTTGGCGTCTGCGTACGGGCATGCCGCGCCGTGACGAGATTATAGGCCTCAGCCAGCAGGGGTTTGACGGATGCGAACGTGTCTTGCTCGGGATTGAGGATGCAGACATAGGCTTGCTTCGCGTAGATGGGATGCGGCATGAGCGTATTGCTGGCGGAGTAGTCATATATGGTGCCGGACGGGTCTTCTTCGTTTGGGAGATGGCCGAAGAGCGCGCGAAAGGTGTCCCTGCTGATGCCGATATTCAGGCGATAGACGCCAGGGCGATCGAGCTGTGAGGCATGGTCGAATTCGCCATAATCCTTGGTGACGATCGTCGCGAAAGGCATCTGGCGGGACGGATCGAGCTTTTCCGGCGCGTAGTAGATGAAGGTATCTCCCGCGCCCGGCCCATCCGTTGGTCTGAGGAGTGCGATCCCCGTGAACACCTCGGTGATGTAACGGATGATATCTTCTTGGTCCATGTCTTTCCGCCTCCTTTGCTCACTACTCTCCACATGATATAGGCTGTAGCGTAGTGTACGACATGCTGGGGCATGGCCGTTGGCGGGCATGTGCGGTTGACCGCATCACAACACATCATGCACTCATCGAGAAAATGCCGCGTGCCGCCACAGATACAAGGTGATGAGCAGCAGCAGCGTCCCCGCGATGACGAGCGCGCCGCCTAGGATGCGCACGCGCCGCCGTGCGCGCCGCAATTCCGCCTGCAACAGATTGACGGGGTCCGACGTCAGCCGCACCGTCTTGCGCTCGACCAACACGGAGGAACGCGACAGCCGGATCAGCGGGAAAGTGGCTGAGCGATAGACCATCGCCAATCGCGACAGCGGCATGGTGGGGAAGCGGGCGCGACTTAAGTCGAGCGTCGGCTTGCGGGCGAGCTGGTCCTCTGGAGCGAGGGGAATGGTTGGTGGGGGGGCCTCAAGCGGCGCGCTGGGGATATCGGCGATCTGCGGGATCGGAGCCGTTTCCAGA
>JBBQSR010000519.1:0-3012 GCA_038234855.1 Ktedonobacterales bacterium
ATTATATCATTTCTTCTGGTGCCGCCTGAAATCGGCAGGGTTAATGGGTATGGCGTGCCGTGTTTGGGGGCGACCAATGGTCCTGAAAATAGGCCGATTTGGGGGCAATTGGCCATTTCGTTCCCCAGGTGACTTTCATTCGCGGTCCAATCGTTCTATGATAGGAAGAGTAGCCGAGTCTGCCCGAAAACGATTGCATACATGACACGCGCAGGTGGCGCTGAAAAAAAGAAGGTAACAACATGCGATTCGACGGTTCACGCGTCATCGAGGCCCCCGTGGCGGCGGTGTGGTATGCCCTCCGCAACCCCGACACCCTAGAGGTGCTCATCCCCCGTTGTGTGCGCATCGAGCGTCAGCCGGGCTATCGACCCGAGGCCAACCACGATTTCACCCTCAGCTTCGAGAGTGCCGCGCCCGCGCTGACGCCCGGCGGTGCCCCGCGCGCCATCATCGGCTGGCTCGAAGTGGACCGCCAACGTCCGCCGCACCATCTGGCCCTGACGCTCACCCTGAATGACGCGCTCACTTTCATGCACATCGAGGGGACCATCGACCTCGTCGCCCGCAACCAGGGCCGCGCCACGGAATTGCGCTACAGCGTCGATGCCAAGGTGCCAGGGCTGCGTGGCGTCGGCTGGTCGGCCCGCACCAGCGAAGAGACCGAGCACCTGATCGATGGCATGCTGCGCGAACTGGCCCGCCTGCTCGGCACGACGATGGAAGCCGCCATGCAATACGCGAATGGCTACGTTGCCCCCACCGATCAGGCCCAGGTGTTGCTGGAAACGCAGCGCGGCAGTGTCGTGCTGTTGCCCGCCACCGAGGTGCCCGCCCCCACGCAGGGGATGCTGCGCCGTGTGCAGCGCCAGCAAGCGCGCCACGATGCCCGCCAGCAACGCCAATTCGCTGCCGCCATCGCGCTGGGCAGCGTCGCCGTCCTCTCTGGCGCGGTCGCCGCCTGGGAATGGACGCGCCGCGTGCGCGCGATGCGGGCTGGTGCGGTGAAGTAGGTTCCGCTCCAAAGAAAAAACCACGCCGCACAGCGATGCCGCGAAAAAGATGAGATGCACTCTCGCCTGTTTCGCGGCATCGCCAACTGAAAAAGAGGTGCTCGTCTATGCCCGCTGCTCAATAGTACGTGTACAAGATGGAACTGATCTTTAGCTTGATACGAGAGACAGGAAAGACCCGCTATACCCTTGAAAAGGTTTTCGACCGTCTGGAAGCGATGGGCCAAATCCATCCGTCTCGCGATTCGTTGGATGACCGTAAGGTCCGCATTCCGCGTGAGGAAGTGGATGCTATCAAGCAGGAACTTGTCTAGGTGCGTTCGTTTTTCCGGGGGCGGTCATTCCCCCACCAGAGCGGCGATGGCGTCGAGCGCGTCAGGTGATGCGCGGCCCAGGTCGCGGGCCAGCGCGACGGCGCGGCGCACCAGCGCGCGATAGGTCACAGCGACATCGGCCAGCGCGGGGTCAGCGGTGAGCACGGCCAGATGCCGCTGGATGGTGACGACATCGCCCCGCGCCACCGGCCCGACCAGCGCGGCGGGCAGCCCCACGTCAGTCAGCGCCGCGTGCGTGCTGGCGATGAGCGGCAGCAGCGCGGGCAATGCCAGATCCTTCGGCAACCCTGCGGCGGACCACACATCGCGCGCCTGGGCGACCAGCGCCATGAAGAGGTTGCTCACCAGCGACGCCGCCAGATGGTACGCCGCCCGTGCCTCCGCTGGCACGGTGATGGCCCGCGCCCCCAGCCGCTCGACCAGGGCGGTGAGTCCGCTGATGACCTCCGCCGCGCCATCCACCGCGACGACGCGGCCCGCGAAGGCGTTTTCGCCAGGGACCACGGGGGCAGTGCCGCGCGGGAAGGCCGCCAGCGGATGCAGCGCGCCCGCCTGTGCTGGCGCGATGAAGGGCGTGAGCAGGTCGGCGGGCTGCGATCCGGCGCAATGGACGACCCATTGCTCGGCGCGCCAGTGGTGCTCGCCCGCGACGGAGGTGATGGCGCTGTCGGGCACTGCGAGGAAGAGGAGCCGCGCCCCCGCCACGACCTCGGCGGGCGTGCGGATGGGCGCGGGGAGGCTCGCCGCCGACACCCGCGCGGGGTGACGGGCACCGACGCCCAGCACCGATACGCCGCACGTTACCAACGCGCGACACAGCGCGGTGCCGACCGCCCCCGCGCCGATGATGCCGACCGGGGTGGGCCAGGGATCAGAGGTATTCACGCAGCATGCGGCTCATCTGCGGATGGCGCAGCTTACGAATGGCGCGCTCCTCGATCTGCCGGACACGTTCGCGCGTAACCATCAGCCGTTTGCCGACCTCTTCCAACGTGTAGTCGTGGTCGTCGACCAAGCCGAAGCGCAGTTCGATGACCTCGCGTTCGCGGGGATTCAGGCTATCGAGGATGCGCCGCACCTCGAGCCGCAGCAGGTCGCGCTCGATGGCCTCGCTGGGGCTGGGGGTGTGGTCGTCGGGCACGATGTCGCCGATGGTGTTCTCTTCCTCTTCGGAGATCGGGGCGTCCAGCGAGTAGATGCGCTCGGCCCACACCATCAGCTCGCGCACGCGCTCGGACTGGATGCTGAGCGCGGTGGCGATCTCTTCACTGGTGGGTTCGTGGCCGAACTCTTGGTAGAGATGGCGCGTCATGCGGCGGATGCGCATGACCTCTTCCATGATGTAAACGGGCAAGCGCACGGCCCGCGCGCCCTCCAAGAGGGCGCGTGATATCGCCTGCTTGATCCACCAGTGGGCATAGGTCGAGAAGCGAAAGCCCTTGCTCGGGTCGAACTTGCTGACGGCGCGAATGAGGCCGACATTGCCTTCGCCGATGAGGTCTTCGAGATCCATCCCCTGCCCGACATAGCGTTTCGCCACGTGCACGACCAATCGCAAGTTCGCCTCGATCAGCGCGTGGCGGGCATGCAGATTATTCGCCTGCACGCGCCGCGCCAGCACCAATTCCTCTTGGGCCGATAGCAGCGGGATGCGCGCGATCTCG
>JBBQSR010000520.1:0-3009 GCA_038234855.1 Ktedonobacterales bacterium
CAGTGGACCTGTGGCTGCCACGCCTTCCGCGACGAAGGCATCTGCGCGCACACCATGGCGGTCGAACGCATCCTCAACATCACCATCCCCGCCGCCTGTCGCCAGGGCGAACCGTTCAGCGACTCGGGCATTCACGCCATGGTGTGATGCCCTACCATCACACGTTCCTTAGGTAGGGCACCATCAGCCCCATGTCGATGTCACGTATCACGATATCGATACACCGAGGCCCCTTTCTTCCAATGAAGAAAGGGGCCTCGGCGCGAGACGTCTGACAACGCGTACATCATGGGTGGGGCGTCGGGGTAACGGTGGGCGTTCCCGCGCCAGGGGTCGGCGTCCCCTTGATTTCTGGCAGCACCGTATAGAAGGTGGTCGTCTGGTACGGCCTCCCTTGGTAGACTGCCGTTACAGTAATGACACTGGGCACGGTCGGTGGCGCGTTCGCCGTGAAGTCAAAGAAGATGTAGCCCGCTTTATCATTTGATTTCTGCTGGGGCGTACTGTCGATGATCGCCGTCACCTGGATCGAGCCTTCCGGGGGCGGCTGTGATGGCCCTGCCATGGCGGAATCGTGAAGACGCACCAGCACATAAAGGCGGTCGGTCTTGCCCTTCTTGGGCGACATGTCGTTGACCCAGGCTCCGACGGTGAAGGCGGGGAAGGGTGGCGGGGTGGGCGCGGCATTCGGGTCATTGCCCGCAAGGGTGCCGGTGTCGCCGCTCGTCGTCCCCACGTTCGGCGCGTTACCGCCCGCGCAGCCTGTCAGCAAGATGAGCAGCAGACAACCGAGCGCGCCCAGTGCCCGCCACCCACGCAGCATGCCGCCGACTTCGTTCCGTATCCGCATCTGTGTTCCCCTAGCGATCAAGACCTGGCATATACCCGACGTACCTACATCCCCACTGTAGCAAAAACCATCCGCTTTGGCAAGCGCCACCACCCCATTCGGCCTAGGGGGCCGCCATGACGAAGCCGCGCGCCCAGCGCAGCGCCAGCCGCGCCTCGGCCATGCACGCCACGACCTCATCGGCGGGCAGGGCGTCATCGGCGAGGTCGGGCGCGGTGTGGGCATAAAACGTCTCGGGGTAGTAGCGCGACAGATGCGCCAGCCCGGCGGCGACGTCGCTGGGTGCAGCGACAATGGCACCCAACGCCACGAGATCGTGGTTATAGGTCGCGCGGTGCCCCACCCGCACCAGATGGACGGCCTGAAGCGCCTTTTCCGCCACCTGGTTGCAGGCATCCGCACAGGCGAAGTTGCGGCCCAGGGCTTGCTCTAGCCCCGCCGTCACGAGATCCTGCGCGGCCTCGGCGAAAACGCTGAGGGCTTCTTGCGCGGCTGATTCGGCATCCATGTCATTTCCCCTTGGTTGGCGACGGTGTCGGCGCGGTGGCGGGCGTCGGTGTGGTAGAGTCCGGCACCTGGAAGAGGTTGCCGACGTCCTCGATCTGCCATTGCCCATTGATGTAGTTCAAAATGATGACAATGGAGGGGTACGAGGCGGCGGGGCGCTTCGTGTAACCGCTGCTATCGTCCGAGTTCCCCGCGCGGGTGACGGTGAAGGTCACGGTGGCGGTGAAGCTGCCCGAGTTGCCGCCCTGCTGGCCCGTCTGCACATATTTCGTTACCGGCCCCATCGCCTGATCGGCCTGGCTGGCAGTCCCTTTGAAAGACTGCAAATCCTGCGCACCGAGGAGGAGTCCATGGGCAGCGAAGTAGTCCTGCGCCTTGATGTCATCCATGAACTCGGTGATGGTGCCGCTGATATCCGCTGGACGATTGAGCAAGTTGTTGACGATCGCACCGCCGCCGATCGAGAGCATGCACAGTAAGATGCCGATGCTCGCCATCAGCACGACGGTGGTCGCCCCCGACCGCTGACGCCGCGCCAACGGATAGCGCGAGGCGGCATCGAATTCGCGGCGCAGCTTGCGCAGACGCTGTTGGCGGGCATAGCGCGCCTCGCGGCTCTCGCCCGCGACGGCCTGGGGCGAAAGCTGCAACTGGGCCATTTCGGCCTGGATGGCTTTATAGCGCGCTTCCACGTCGGGGGGGATTTCAGTTGGTCGCGCGGGATTCTGCTTTGGGTTCACAAACTTGCCCCTCAGGTGAAGTGAAACGAATAGCTCTAGCGGCGTCTATGCTATCATGGTTGCCCGACGGATGCAAGTTTACCGTTCGTGGGTACTGGGCCGCGCCAGCGCGACCGCCCACACCTCGGTGGCCCCGGCGGCACGCAGCGCGGTCGCGGCGGCATTGAGCGTGGCCCCGGTCGTCAACACATCGTCCACCACCAGGATACGCCTCCCCGCAACCTGGGGTGCCACGCGCGGCGCGACGGCAAAGAGGCCCAGCACGTTCGCGCGGCGTTCATTGGCCGTCTTGCCGCGCTGCGGCGGCGCGGCACGGGTGCGGACGAGGGCACCCGCCCCCAGCGGCAGTCCCAACGCGCTGGCGCAGGACCGCGCCAACAACTCGGCTTGGTTATAGCCCCGTTGTCGCTGCCCCAGCGCCGAGGATGGCACCGCCACGACCGCATCCACGGGGATGGCCCCATCTCGCGTCCACTGCCCCGCTAGCAATCGCCCTAACGCCGTCGCGCTTCCGCGCTTGCCCGTGAACTTGAGTGCCCAAATGGCGGTCTTGAGCGGTGGCACATACGTGCCCACCACCCGCACGCCGTCCAGGTCCGTCCAGTCGGGGTAGCAACGGGCGCAATAGGTGACGGCGACGCCATGCGGGCACTGCCGTCGCTGGGCATTGTCGGTGATCGTGCCCCGACACGTCGGGCACAACCATTCGCCGTGCGCGCCACAGCCGACGCAGCGCGGCGGAAAGAGCGCGTCGATCGCACCCTGCACCATATACCACCCCCCTTTGCGTGTCAGTATAGCAAATGGGGGCAGCCTTGCAAGCCTAGCGCAGGGTGATCGCGTCGCCCTCGACCGTGCCGCTGGCCTCGATGGTGCCTGCCGCCAGCTCGATGATGCATTCGGTGGTGGGGT
>JBBQSR010000521.1:0-2995 GCA_038234855.1 Ktedonobacterales bacterium
CTTTTGGCCGTTTAGGCTACAGGACCAATCACCTATGACTGGCCCCACAGATCGGGAAACGCGACACGACCCACGCGAGGTAGGGGCGCATCGGACGCTGGCTTGATCATGTTCAAGCCGGGCGTTCGTGCCCCCCTCGCATGGGTCGTGCCTCGCTGTGGCCAGCATCGCATAGCTCGTGGTGCGACACCCCACAGACGGGATTCACGGAAAAGGCTATTGGGCGGCATCCGCTGGGATGTCGGGGCCGCCATAGACGATGGCGCGTTTCACTTCCTCGATCAACTCCGTCACCGGGATGCCGCGCGGGCAGACCTCGGCGCAGTTGAAGATGGTGCGACAGCGCCACACGCCCGTGCGATCCGCCAGGATGGCCAGACGGTCGCTCGATCCCCGGTCACGGCTATCAAAGATGAAGCGGTGGGCGTTGACGATGCTGGCTGGGCCGACCCATTCGCTATTCGCCCAGACCGAGGGGCACGAACCGGTGCACGCGCCACACAGGATGCACTTCGTTCCCTGGTCATAGCGTGCCCGCTGCTCGGCGCTCTGCAACCGCTCCGTCGCGGGCATCGGTTCATCATTGATCAGGAACGGCTTGATCTTCTCATATTTCGAGAAGAAGGGGTCCATATCCACCACCAGATCGCGGATGATGGGGAAGCCGAGCATCGGTTCGGCGCTGATGCGCGTCCCCAGGTCGGCGACCAGGATCTTGCAGGCCAGCCGGTTGTGGCCGTTGATGCGCATGGCATCAGAGCCACAGACGCCGTGCGCGCACGAGCGCCGAAAAGTCAGCGTGCCATCTTGCTCCCACTTGATCTTGTTCAGCACGTCGAGGAAACGGTCCAGCGGACTGGCCTCGACGGTGAACTCTTGCCATTTGCCGCTGACGCCGGTGTCGAGCTGGGTGCGTTTGACGCGCACGGTCAGCGTCACGGTCTGGGTCGCGCGGTCAGCGCCCCTGGGCTTGGTTGCGGTTGCCATGAACGTTACTCCTACTTATGGAGGGGGACGCTGGACGTGAAAAGCGCGAAATTCCACGAAAGACGTGAAAAAAGAGCGGGCGAGAAGAGGCATTGATATCGCTGCCTGTATGGTATAGCGATCATACCCTCCCATCTCCTTTCGTGCTTTTCGTGGGTTTTCGCGCTTTTCGCGTCCAAAATCCATCGCTCGTCTAGTACTTGCGCTCTTTGGGCTGGAATTCGGTGATGACGACGGGTTTGTACTTCAGTTCTTTGATGCCGCCCTCATCGGCGCGATAGGCGAGGGTGTGGGTGAGGAAGCGGGCGTCGTCGCGCGTGGGGAAGTCTTCGCGGAAGTGGCCGCCCCGGCTCTCTTCGCGGGCCAGCGCCCCGGCCACCGTCGCCTCGGAGCAGTCGAGCAGGTTGCCCAGTTCCAGCACCTCCATCAATTCGGTGTTGAAGGTGTCGGAGGGATCGTTGACGTGGATGTGGCGATAGCGGTCCTGCAACTCGGCAATCTTGTCGCGGCACTGCTGCAAGCCCTCGGCGGTGCGCATGACGCCGCACAGGTCCATCATCACCGTGCGCATCTCTTCGCGGATGTGCACCTCAGACTCGCCGCCGCCCGACCGCACGCGCTTGATCATGTCGCGCGAGTACGCTTCGACATCGGCGGGGAGTGCCGCGTGGTCGAGTTCGTTGTTGGCGAGTTGCTGGGCGATGTGCTTGCCCGCGCGTCGGCCAAAGACGATCAGGTCCACCAGGGAATTGGTGCCCAGGCGATTCGCGCCATGCACCGAGACGCACGCCGCCTCGCCAGCAGCATAGAAGCCCGGCAGCGGCGTATTGCGCTCATCCATGATCACCTGGCCGTCTTTGTCGGTGGGCACGCCGCCCATGGCGTAGTGCGCGGTCGGCTGGATGGGCACCGGCTCGGTGATCGGCTCGATGCGCAGATACGTGCGGGCAAACTCGGTAATGTCTGGCAGCTTCTCGCGGATCTTTTTCTCGCCCAGGTGCCGCACATCCAGGTACACATAATCCGAGCCGTCGATGCCACGACCCGCGCGTATCTCACTGACGATGCTACGCGAGACGATGTCGCGCGGGGCCAGTTCCTCTAGCGTCGGGGTATAGCGCTGCATGAAGCGTTCGCCCGTGTTATTCAGCAGATACGCGCCCTCGCCGCGCGCCGCCTCAGAGAGCAGCACGCCGACGCGATAGATGCCCGTCGGGTGGAATTGGTAGAACTCCATGTCCTCTAGCGGCACACCCCGGCGATACGCCACGGCCATGCCATCGCCTGTGCAGGCCAGCGCGTTGCTGGTGACGCTCCACGCGCGCCCATAGCCACCCGTGGCAAAGATGACCGCCTTCGCCGAGAAGGTGTGGATCTCGCCATCACGGATCGAGTAGCCCACGACCCCCGCGCAGCGCCCCTCGCTGATGATCAAGTCAGTCAAGAAATATTCGTTGAAGAACCGCACCTGATTCTTGATCGCGGTCTGGTACATCGTCTGCAAGATCATGTGGCCGGTGCGGTCGGCGGCATAGCACGAACGGCGCACCGGGCCTTCGCCAAAGTTGCGCGTGTGCCCACCGAAACGGCGCTGGTCGATCTTGCCATCGGGCGTGCGGTTGAAGGGCAGGCCCCAATGTTCCAGGTCATAGACGGCGTCGATGGCCTCGCGCGCCAGCACCTCAGCGGCGTCTTGGTCCACCAGATAGTCGCCGCCCTTGACCGTGTCGAACATGTGCCACTGCCAGTGATCTTCTTCTTGGTTGCCGAGGGCAGCGGCGACGCCCCCCTGTGCCGCGCCAGTGTGCGAGCGCGTGGGGTAGACCTTCGAGATGACGGCGATGCTGGCGTTGGGGAGTTGCATCGCAGCCATCAGCCCCGCGCCGCCCGCGCCGACGATCACTACGTCAAACTTGTGATACGCCATGGTAAAAGCTCCTAGAGAGAGGGGCCGGGGATGAGACACGAAGGACACGAAGGTTTGGAAGAACACGAAGGGGGTGAGCAG
>JBBQSR010000522.1:0-2990 GCA_038234855.1 Ktedonobacterales bacterium
TCCTCTTCGCGTGCCTCCACCAGGGCGGCGACGATGGGCGAGTGACGGCCCACCCGATAGAGCGTCTGCTTGATGGCGAGCACCTGCGGGTCGCGCGCCGCCGCCCGCACCAGATCGATGATGGGCGTGAACGAGTCGAACGGGTGGTGCAGCAAGATCGGCCCCTGGCGGATGGCGGCGAACATATCCCCATCGGGGCGCAGCACGACCGGCACTGCTGGCACGAACGAGGGATATTTCAGGTCGGGGCGGTCCAAATTGTTGAGTTCCGTCAGCGAACTCAGCCGCAGAGGGCCGTCCTCGGTGTAGACATCATCGTGGCCGACCTCCAGGTGCTGCATCAGGAAGTCGCGCACCTCGGGGCTGGTGTCGGCATCCAGCGACAGGCGCACCACCGTGCCAAACGGGCGCTGGCGGATGCTGTCCTCGACCGTTTCCAGCAGGTCCAGCGCCTCGTCTTCCTGGATCGTCAGGTCGGTGTCGCGCGTGACGCGAAAGACATAGGCCGCCACGACATCTTTGCCAGGGAAGAGGTCGGCTAGATTCGCCGCGATGATGTCTTCGAGCAAGACGAGGTGGATCGGCGCATCGGGCAGGTTCGTGTCGGTCGGCAGTCGCACCAGGCGCGGCAGTACCTCGGGCACCTTCACCCGCGCGAAGAGGCGGCCTTCCGCCGGATCGTCGATGACGACCAGCAGGTTGATATTCAGATTCGAGATGAAGGGAAAGGGATGGCTGGCGTCGATGGCCAGCGGCGTCAGCACGGGAAAGACGGCGCTCTCATAGTAATGGCGCAGGGCGTCGTGCTGCGGCGGCGTCAATTCCTCATAGCCCAGCAGGTGAATCCCCGCCGCGTGCAGAGCGGGCAACAATTCCTCTTGGAAGAGGCGCTGGCGCTCGGCGAGCTGGGGCAGCAGCGCCGCGCGCACGGCGTGAAACTGCTCTAGCGGTGTCAGGCCCGATGGTGCCCGCTGCGTCACCCCCGCCAGGATCTGCTTTTTCACCCCCGAGACGCGGATCATGAAAAACTCATCCAGATTCGCGCTGAAGATGGAGAGAAAGTTCACCCGCTCTAATAAAGGGTTGCGGACATCCTGTACCTCTTCGAGGACACGCTGATTGAAGGCGATCCAACTCAGTTCACGGTCGATATACAATGCAGGATTGACGTGGTTGGGGGCATCGGCGAGCGTGATTGCGGGCACGGTGGGCGGGGACGACATACCGGGGTATCCTCCATCGGGGGCAATCTGGTGGATGCGATGATGCATGACACGAACGCTGGTTTCATCGTACCACGTCAGGGAAGGCGGCGCGTTGGGCAGGATCGACCCGACAGCACCAGTCAGGGGACATCAGCGCAACAGGCATTCAGGCCTATCAGCAGTCGAAAGCTGACCAACAAATGGCGTTTCTCAACCGCTGATCATCTCGCACCAGTTCGCGGATTGCAGGCGGAAGCTGTTCCCGTTGCCATCTGCACTCGCTCCGTCCGGCGTTCTCCCCCTCGCCTTCAGGCGCGGCAGCACGCGCCGCCTTGATCGCGTAGGCTGCCGCGCCGAGTTCGTGTGCGGCGACGTGCGCCACCGCCGCAGCTTGGCCGGCGGCATATGCGGCATGCCGAGCGGCACCGCGCATCGCTCTTGCCGCAGCTTGGGCATGGCCAGCCGAATCGCGGGATTGCGTCATGGTGATCTCACCACGTACCCATGCCCGAACCTGCGAGATCGCCTGGCGAGGCCGCGCGTCTAAAGGTTGGGCCACCTCGAAAAGGTGCAGGACGTGTTCCGCACACGCTGCGGCCCACAGGGCGAGCAGATGATGATCGGCGTCCGTGAGCGTCCCCCCGCGACGGATGGTGATGAAACGCGGGTCGCGCTCTTTCGGGAGGATCACAACGGCACCCCTTTCAAATGACCCCAAAAAAAAGACTGTAGCTGGACACCGATAGGAGGTTTGACCTTGCTCATGTCCGCATCTCTGACGTTTTACATAGACGTTTATGGTAGCACAGATTGCCATGCGGCCCCGCCATCCGTGGTGCGGTCGAGGCCGATGGGGTACGAGAAACCCGCGTAGAGGGTGTGGGCATTCGTCGGATCGACGGTGAGGTTGCCGGGGTGGCGTGTGGTGGCGGCCAGCGGCTGCCAGGTGTGGCCCCCATCGCGCGACATCTGCACCCCCGTGCCGCTCAGGCCATAGACGCGCATCGGCTCCGCCGCCGAGGCGACAACGGTGGTGAAGCGCAGCCCCGCCGCCACCAGGGTGAAGTGCGCGCCGCCATCGCTCGAAGCGAAGACGCCATCATTGCCACAGGCGTAGACCGTCTGCCCGACGGGCGCGGCGGCGTAGATGCCGTTCCCCAGCCCAGCGGCGGCGTGCCAGGTGGCCCCATCATCGGCGCTGCGATAAAAGCCCTCGGTGATGCTCCACGCGAAGGCCGCGTGCCCGCCCGCGCCGACGATGCCCTGAGGGATCGGGATGGCCGTCACCTGCGCCCAGGTCTGTCCACCATTGGTCGTGTGATAGACCGTCTCGTTGGCGCGCGAGATGGCATAGACATCCCCCGCGCTCGCCGACCCCGCGCCCAGCGCGTAGATCTGTGGGACGGGGAAGGATGCGAGCGGCGTCGCCATGGCCCAGGTGCGGCCCGCGTCGTGGCTGACGTACATCCCTGGCTGTGGCTGCGCCACCTGTGGCCCGTCGGCGCGCAAGATCGCCAGCACATACAGCGTCTGCGGGTCGGCGATGCTCTGGCTCACCTGGGCCAGCATCAGCCCCGCCATCGGCTGCCCCGCCAGCCCCGCGACCTCGGCCCAGTGCGCCCCCGCGTCGTCGCTGCGATAAAAGCCCACGTGCGAGGCGACCACCACCGTGCCGGGCAGTCCCCGCAGCGCCAAGATGCCGTGTAGGTGGTTTTGCGACCCCCCATAGCGGGTGTCTTCGCTGCTGGTGCCGCCGCCGCAGCCCGCCAGCACCAAGGTCAACGC
>JBBQSR010000523.1:0-2988 GCA_038234855.1 Ktedonobacterales bacterium
CCGGGTGTTCGTGGTCCATCCGCTGCTGCGGGAATTCCGGCTGCGCCGTGCCGGGCGCGACCTGCCGCTGGCGGGCGAGCGTGACCAGTGGTGGCACGACGCGGTGTTGGGCCAGGCGGGCGATTTCACCACTATGGCGACCAGCGCGGAAGACCCGTATATGCTCATCTATACCTCGGGGACGACGGGCAAGCCCAAGGGCGCGGTGCATGTGCATGGCGGTTTCCCCATCAAGGGCGCGCAGGATCTGGCGCATTGCTTCGACATGCAGGCGGATGACACGCTCTTTTGGTTGACCGACATCGGCTGGATGATGGGGCCGTGGGCGATCAGTGGCGCGCTGATGCTGGGCGGCACGCTGTTGCTCTATGATGGCACGCCCGACTATCCGGGGCCAGATCGCCTGTGGGATCTGGCCGAGAAGCACCGTGTCACCATCATGGGCGTCTCGCCGACCGCCATCCGCTCGCTGATGGCGCATGGCACCGAGCCGGTGACGCGGCACGATCTCAGCGCGATCCGCGTCATCGGCTCGACGGGGGAGCCATGGAACATCGATCCATGGAAGTGGTGCTTCGAATATGTCGGCGGTGGGCGCTGCCCCATCATCAACTATTCGGGCGGCACCGAGATCTCGGGGGGCATCATCGGCTGCACGACCATCACGCCCATCAAGCCTGCATCGTTCTCGGGCCCCATCCCCGGCATGGCGGCGGATGTAGTGGATGACGCCGGGCAACCGGTGCGCGGCGCGGTGGGCGAACTGGCGATTCGCGGGCCGTGGCCGGGCATGACGCGCGGTTTCTGGAACGACCGCCAGCGATACCTGGATGCCTATTGGACGCGCGTCCCTGGCCTGTGGGTGCATGGCGACTTCGCCGCCATCGACGCGGAGGGCTTCTGGTACATCCTGGGGCGGTCGGACGACACCATCAAGATCGCGGGCAAGCGGCTGGGGCCAGCGGAGGCCGAATCGGCGGCGGTCAGCCACCCCGCCGTGGCCGAGGCCGCCGCCATCGGCGCGCCACATCCAGTCAAGGGCGAGGTGCTGGTGCTCTTCGTGGTGGTGCGCGCGGGGCAGGTGCCCAGTGACGCGCTGGTGGGCGAGATCCGCGCGGCGGTGGCCGAGACGCTCGGCCCAGCGTTGAAGCCCGACGCGCTCATCTTCGTCAGCCAGCTCGCCCGCACGCGCAATGGGAAGATCCTGCGCCGACTGATGCGCCAACGCTACCTGGGGCTGCCGATGGGCGACCTGTCGGCGCTGGAAAATCCGGCGGCGCTCGACGAGATCGCGCCGCGCGCTTAGGCGGGTGACGCTGGTGATGCGGGTATCAAGCAGGTGCCGCGTCGCGTTCCCGACCGCTTGTCGACGGCAGGTGTGGCGGCCACGTTGCCATCTATGGATACCACAGGGCGAGCATCACTAGCGATGCTCGCCCTGCCCTGGTGTGGTGTGCGCTCCGTCCTGTAACAGTGGTTGGGGAACGGGCGGCTCCCTACGCCGCGCGGCGTTGCGGAGCGGCTTTTTTGCCGCCGCCCTTGCTGGCTTTCGCCAGAGCGAGCGCGGCGGGGTGCGCGTCATCGTCGAGGCGAAAGATCCCCACGGCGTCGCGCAGATCGCTGCTGAGGGTTTGAATCTGCGCGGTGGCGGCCACGGTCTCCTCGACCTGCGCGGCCATTTGCTCGGTCGCGGCAGAGACTTCCTCGGCGGCGGCGCTGTTTTCTTCGCTGACGCTGGCGGCCCCAGCCACAGCATTGCTGGCGCGCATGGCACCCTGCGCGACGACCTGCGCCTGCTGGATGGCGTCTTGCATCGCCACCAGGATGCGCTGAAGTGCCTGGGTGGCCTCTGTGGAGCGGTCGGTCAATGCGTGGACGTTGTTGACGCCCGCTTCCATCGTGGCGATGGTCGTGCCCATCTGCCCCTGCACCTCGCCGATGATCTTGGCGATGTCTTGGGTAGCGCCAGTGGAACGCTCAGCGAGCTTGCGCACCTCATCGGCGACGACGGCGAAGCCCCGGCCATGTTCGCCCGCGCGGGCTGCTTCGATGGCGGCATTCAGCGCCAGCAGGTTCGTCTGGTCGGCGAGGTCAGCGATGGAGGTCGTGATCTCGCTCATGGCGCGTGACCGCTCGGCGAGGAGTTGCACCTGGCGCGCGGCCTCACCGACATTTTGCCCGACCGTCTGCATGCCCGAGAGGGTGTCGTTGATGATCTGTGCGCTGCCCTCGGCGATGCGGCCCGTCTCTTTGGCGGTGGCGGCGACTTGGTCACCGGCCTCTTTCTGGGTTTCCATCTCGCCAGCGATGGCCTTCACTTGATCTGACTGATTTTGCACACCCGTCGACACCTGCTGGATGGGCGCGGAAACCTGGCTGGTGGCGTGGCCAGACTGCTCGGCAGCCTCGGTGATCTGGCCAGACGCGGCGGAGATGCTGCCGCTGACCTCGACGATCTGGCTGACGACGCCGCGCAGATTTTCGATCATGCGGTGCAGGGCCTTGGCGAGCTGCCCCGACTGCGCACGGCCAGCATACCGTTCGACTAGATCGTCGATCTGCGCCAGATCGCCATCCGCCACGCGCTCGGCTACCGCGACGACCTCGCGCAGACTGTTGACCATCGTGTGCAGGGCTTTGGCGAGTTGCCCCGCATGTTCACGACCCGCATAGGGCGCGACGAGGTCGTCGGTGGGGGAAAGATCGCCATCCGCCACACGGTTGGCGACGACCATCAGCCCGCGCAGGCTGCCAATCATGCGCTGAAAGGCGACGGCGAGTTTGCCGGTCTCACTCTGCCCGCCATAGCGCGTGACGAGGTCATCGACCAGCGAGAGGTCGCCATCCGCCACCTGATCGGCGACGCCGACCATCGCGGCCAGCGGCGAGGCGATCTGCCGCGAGATGAAGACGCCGAGGCTCATCGCCAGGGCTGCCACCAGCACGACGACGACCAGCAAGGTGATGAGCAAACGCGAAAAGGTCGCG
>JBBQSR010000524.1:0-2979 GCA_038234855.1 Ktedonobacterales bacterium
GGTTTCGCGGTAGGGCGAGGCGACCGAGCCGCTATCCAGGTGGTCACGCCCGATGACGATGGGCGCGCTCACCTCGCCACGCCGCACCAACTCATTGAAGGCCAGCCCAGCCTTGTCGCGTTCGCCGTAGCCGAGCCAGCAGATGCGCGCGGGCAACCCCTGGAACTGGATCTTTTCCTGCGCCATCGTCATCCAGCGGTGCAGGGCGGCATCCTCGGGGAAGAGGTCGAGAATCGCCTGATCGGTGCGGCGGATGTCCGCCGGATCGCCCGAGAGCGCCACCCAGCGAAACGGCCCCTTGCCCTCGCAAAAGAGTGGGCGGATGAAGGCGGGCACGAAGCCGGGGAAGTCCAGCGCGTCGGTGACGCCCACCCGCAACGCCTGGCCGCGCAGATTGTTGCCATAGTCAAAGGTGACGCTGCCGCCGCGCTGCATCGCCAGCATCGCGCGCACGTGGTCGGCCATCGAGGCCAGCGACCGCCGCTCATAGTCCGCCGGGTCACTCTCGCGCAGGGCATCGGCCTCCGCCATGGTCAGGCCCGCCGGATAGTAGCCGCGCAGGGCATCGTGCGCGGAGGTCTGGTCGGTGACGAGGTCGGCGTACCAGCCGCGCCGTACCAGTTCAGGGTAGACCTCCGCCGCGTTGCCGATCAGCGCAACCGATTTAGCGATGCCGTCGCGCTTATAACCCTCCACCAGGCGCAGCGCCGCGTCCAGGTCCGTCACCATCTCGTCCAGATAGCCGCTGGCGATGCGGCGCTGCGCGTGAGCGGGATCGATCTCGATGGCCAGGCAGACACCCTCATTCATGGTGATGGCGAGGGGTTGCGCGCCGCCCATGCCGCCCAGCCCGGCGGTCAGCGCGATGCGCCCGCGCAAGGTGCCGCCGAAGTGCTGGCGCGCCGCCTCGGCGAACGTCTCATACGTGCCCTGCACGATGCCCTGCGAACCGATGTAGATCCACGATCCGGCGGTCATCTGGCCATACATCGTCAGCCCCAGGGCTTCGAGCCGGCGGAACTCGTCCCAGTTGGCCCAGTGTGGCACCAGATTCGAATTGGCGATGAGGACGCGCGGGGCCATGGTGTGCGTGCGAAAGATGCCCACCGGCTTGCCTGACTGCACCAGCAGCGTCTCGTCGTTTTCCAGGTCGCGCAGGCTGCGCACGATGGCGTCGAAGCTGGGCCAGTCGCGCGCGGCCTTGCCCGAGCCGCCATACACCACCAGATCCTGCGGGCGCTCGGCCACCTCGGGGTCCAGATTATTCATCAGCATGCGCAGGGCGGCCTCTTGATGCCAGCCCTTGCAGGTCATGGCGGTGCCGCGTGGCGCACGCACCACGCGCGGGCCGCTCTGCGCCGTGGGCGGGGAATCGAGTTGGGTCATGGGGTGGGGCCTCCTCGTCGAGACGTATCTGCCCACAGCGTAGCACGGCTCCGCCATACGCGGCAAGGGATGCCGCCAGGCACCAAAAATGCGTCATTCCCCACAACACCAACCAGTGAAGGAGACGACCCCATGGACCCCAACACCCCGCAACGCGATTCCCTGGCCGACGACCTGAACGACGCGCATCAGGGACCAGATGGCCGCCACGACGCGACCAGCCAGCAGGGCGACGCACGCCCCCGGCCCCTCAGCGAGGAAGACGCGCCCTCGGTCATCCCCATCACCCCGCAGCCGCCCGCCCCCGATGCGCTGCCGCTGCATGCCAAGCCCACCGATAGCCCCATGGAGGATCGCGCCTAGTCGCCAGACGGCTCCATACCTGCCTGGGTATACAGCAAACCGCCGCGCACGTGGTCTTCGGCCCGTTCACGTGCGCTTGGGCTTGCGCGTCAGGCGCAGACCGCGCGCGATGATGCGGTCCATCACGCGGGCGGGCAGCAGACGCGGGATGGTAAAGCCCATCAACTGACCACGCAGGGCGGGATAGCGGGCGCGGGGATGCGCGCTGGTGAGGGCGTGCCGCACGATCTCGCCGATGCGCTCGGGCGGCAGCCCCTTGCGTCCCCCGTCGATCATATATTTTTGGTAGCCTGCCAGGATGGGCGCGTAATCGGTGTCGGCATATTGCGCGACATCGACGCCCTCGGCTTTGTCCCAGATGGGCGTGGCGACCGCGCCCGGCTCGACGATGACGACATCGATGCCATAGAGCATCAGTTCGCGGCGCAACGTGTCGGAAAGACCCTCTAGCCCGAACTTCGAGGCGTGGTAGGGGCCGAGGAAGGGCGCTGCCAACCGCCCGCCGACGGAACTGATCATGACGATGCGGCCCGGCGTGCCCGCGAAGTCACGGCTCGCGCCCAGCAGCGGCGCAAAGGCCTGCGTGACGATGAGCGGCCCCGTCAGGTTGACATCGATCTGCTGGCGATACCCCGCGATGGGGATGTGCAGCAGCGGACCGGGGACGGCGATGCCCGCGTTGTTGACCAAACCCAGCAGCGTCGCCCCCGCCAGCCGCTCGCGCACCTGGGCGGCCCCGGCGCGCACGGCGGCCTCATCCGTCACGTCGAAGACGAGCGGGGTGAAGCGTTCGCCAAACTCCGCCGTCAGCGCCTCGGCATCCGCCGCGCGGCGCACGCTGCCAAAGACATGGATGCCCGCCCCAGCCAGCACGCGGGTGATGCCCCGCCCGATCCCCGTGGAAACGCCCGTGACGACCACCGCCCGCTCCGCGACTGTGCCCGAAATAGCCATGAAAAAGTCTCCTGTTGCAACGACTCTGGCTCCATCGTACCATGCGCCGTGGGTGCATGACACCGCCTAGGTATGCTATGCTGACCAGGCAATATCAGCAGAGGAGCGAGCAACCATGCCAGCCAAGAGCTTCATCGGATCCATGGAGGAGGCGGCGCGCGGATGGTACGCCACCGTCGTGCGCGGCGAGGTCAGCGACACGAACGTGCGGGCGTACCTCAACGCCGCCAGCCAGATCGCTGACCTTTGGGAACAGATCGATGAGGGCGTCGCCAG
>JBBQSR010000525.1:0-2968 GCA_038234855.1 Ktedonobacterales bacterium
CGTTTTCGATGCGAATGCCGCCCACGCCGGGGAAATAGACGCCTGGCTCGATGGTGATGATGCTGCCCTCGGGCAACGTCTCATCCTCATGGGCGTGGGCGCTCAGGCGCGGATTTTCGTGAATCTCTAGGCCGGTGCCATGGCCGGTGCCGTGCAGGTAGTGGTCGCCCAGCCCCGCCGCCACCAGCACGTCGCGGGCGAGGGCATCGGCCTCGCGCCCTGGCAGCCCCGCGCGGATGCCTCGTTCGCACGCGTCTTTCGCGGCTAGCACGTGGGCATAGCGGTCGCGCCAGAGGGGCGGCGCGGCATCAAGGAAGACGGTGCGCGTCATATCGGCGCAATAGCCGTGATAGCGTGCCCCCATGTCGATGATGATCGGCTCATTGGGTTGCAAGGTGGCGTCGCCGGGGGTGGCATGGGGCCGCGCGCCATTCGCCCCGCCCGCGACGATGGGCGGGAAGGCCATCTCCTCCGCGCCCAGCCGCAACATCGTTACGAAGATCTCGACGGCGACAGCGCGCTCCGTCAGGTTTGGCTGTCGCAGGAAGTCGCGCAGATGCGCGAAGGTCTGGCAGGTGATCTCGGTGGCGCGGCGGGTGAGGGCGATCTCATGTTCATCCTTGACCTCGCGCAGTGGTTCGACGATGTCGATGGTCGCGGTGACGGCGCAGCGCGTCTGGGTCGCCTGGGTGATGGATTCGTGCAGCGCGACCGTCAGGTGACGGGCCTCGGTGCCCAGCGTCGGCTGCGGTGACTCGGGTGCGACCTCGGCCCAGCCCGCCTCGCTCAACGCCGCCGCGACGAGTGTGCCCAGGTCGCCGCGCGTATCGCGGATCGTGATGCCCCGCGTCTCGGCCTGTGCTTGCTCGGTGTAGCGCGGATCGGTCAGCAGCAGCACCCGATCAGCGGTGATGAGGACGCGCCCGGCGGAGTCTTGGCCATCATCCCGGCCCGTGAAGCCCGTCAGATACGCGCGATTTTCGGGCGTCGAAACGAGCAGGGCGTCGAGGTGCGCGTCGGCCATGCGTGCCCGCGCCGCAGCGAGGCGTGGCGTCGTGTCGGGGGTATGGGTGGGGGAATTCGTCATCGGTGTCACTCCACTTCGCGCAGATAGGCCGCCAGGGTACCGTAGGCGCGGAACCCCAGGCGATGATAGACCCGCTCCCCCATCTCAGAGGCATGGATGACGCCGATGCGATAGCCGCGTGCCAGGCCCTCGCGCAGCACCGCCAGCACCAGGGCCGAGGCGATGCCCTGCCCGCGCGCGTGCGGCACGGTGCAGACCTCATAAACCCCCACCACGCCTGCGGTCGTGAAGAGCGCGGCGGTCCCCACCGGCTCACCTGCCAACCGCGCCAGGTAAAAGGGACCGACCGGATGCTGGCCAAACGGCACACTCAACAGCATGGCCCCATAACTGAGGGTGATGGCGTCGGGCAGATCGAAGCCAATGCCGAAGGCGCGCAGCCATTCCTGCAACTCGGCGGTGCTGGTGACGGGGGCGATGGTGATGCCCGGCCCCAGCGGCGGGTCGCGGGGCGGCAGCGTCGCCAGATCCAGTGCCATGCCCGTGTCGCGCCAGGCCTCGCGCAACCCCTGCGCGGCGAGCAACTGGGGCAACTGCACTGGGCGGCTGTTGGGTGTCACCCACCACGTCATCCGCCGCTGGTGCTCCGCGAAAAAGCGCAGCCGCGCGGCGATGCTGGCGGGGGCGTCGGCGTCAGAGAGTTCGGTGCGAAAGACGCCATTGAAGTACGCCAGGCGATTGTTGCCATAGACCCAGGTCATCGCGGGGTCTTCGTGTACCGCGCCGCCAGCGGTGCGCACGCACGCGACCGTGTACTGGACGAAGGCCGCTTCGATGGCCGCGATCATCGCGGGCGGTGAGGTATCGGTCAAGATGGCTGCCATGAGTGTGCGCCCCGCCATTTCGCTTGGGATGTTTTCTTATTGTACGACACAGTGGCTAGCCGCGATGAGGAAGCATGATAGTCTCGTCGTGAGGTGAGAAAGGCACCCGAGAAAAAGGGATATTCGCGCGTTTACGAAATTGACATTCTTTTCTGATGGAGGCGGATCTTGCGAAAACGTTACCTGGTTTCCTGGCTCTTTGTCCTTGCACTCATGGGGATGACCGCTTGTGGCAGCTCCACCGCGTCCCCTGGGGCGACCGCTACCGCGACTCAGCCCGCCACCGCAACTTTCACGCCCATTGGCACCGCCACATCGCTCCCTGCTGCCTGTGCCACCCGCCCGACCGCTACCGCTGATGCCACGTTGCGTGCGTCACGCCTTGCGGGGCATGTGGGTGCCAGCGCATTCACCCTCCCATTGAGTTACCCCCTTGGGGGGCCGGGCGTCGCCTCATTTGGGCAACTGCGTTGGTCACCTGATGGGCACTATCTCGCCATGATGGGGCAGGTTCCGGGGCGTTTTGGCGCGACGGGATACCCGTATCTGTTGGATACTTCCACCAATACCCTACGCCGCGTCGATATCCCCGGCATTTTTCATCCCAACCAACGCACACTGTCGTGGGAAAATAGCCACGCCCTGATGATCATCGATAACGTGCACCAGCGGGTAGAACGATTCGACGTGAACACGAGCACGCTCACCGAACTCGCTGGTATCACCACGGCGGTTGAGGGTATGGTGCGCTGTGGGATCTTGTTTTATGGGGAAAATCGGGATTTCTCTGCGGTCAGCGATGGTCAATTGCGTGGCCAATTTTATCTGCATCGCTATGATCTCGCAACCGCGACCGAACTCGGCACCGCCTATACCATCGGACAAACCCGCTCACGAGGGCCAGAGGGTGCCTATGAGCTACCCGCTTGGGATGTCACTCCCGATGGTACATTCATTGCCTTCCAGAATACCGCCATCGCAGATACCCTCGATAGCGGCGGCTCGCTTTCCGTCAGCTCAAGCTTTTTTGCTGCGCCTGCTGCCGACCGTACCCGTG
>JBBQSR010000526.1:0-2963 GCA_038234855.1 Ktedonobacterales bacterium
CGCCGCACCCGCGCGGGCCATCCCCGCGCGCGGCGAGAGCCTGGCGTTGATCCTCCCCGCCGCGTTGCTGCTACTCTTTGGCATCGCCCCCGAGATCCTGCTGATCGGCACGCCGGGGAATCCGGGCATCGCGGTGACGGCGGCGATGCTCTTTGGCAACACGGGGCTGCCAACCGACGTCACCTACACCGCGCTCGGTTTCCGCGCGGGCAGCGCGCTGTGGATTCCCGGCGTGCTGTGGGCCATGGCCGTGGTGGCGGCCATCATCGTGGCGCTCACCTCGGGGCTGACCGGCAGCCAGGCCACGCCGTTGCCCGCCTTCGCGGGTGGTGAGCCGCTGCCCCCCGAGGACCACGAGCCGAGCGGCGAATGGCTGGACCTCGCGCCGCTGGCCCTCTCGCCCTGGCTGCTGCCTGGCCCGCGAAACTGGCGCTACGACCTGGCCGATGCCCAGGCGTGGGCCGAGGAAAGCGACGCGACGGCTGATGAAACGGTCGTTGTCATCACCGAGGAAGAAGAAACACTGATCCTCGATGAGGACGATGCCGATCTCGTCGACGCTGATGAAGACGCCAATGTGATCGACAGTGACGCCATCGAACTGGACGCGACGGACGCGCCTGCCGACGAAGACGTGACCGATGACGCGGCGACGCCCGCACCGAAGGCGCAACAGCCGCCCCGGCGTTCGTCGCCGCCGAGCCGTCCCGCTACCACATCACGCCAGAGCGGCAAGGGGGGCAACCGTGGCAAACGCTAAGACGACATCCGCCGACGCCCTGGCGGCCATGCAAGACGATGAAGGGGTCGATATCGCCCCCGAGGACGCGCTGGACGCGCCCACCGGCCAACATGCCGCGTGGGTCTATACGATCAATATGGGCGGCGGCAATGAGGGTGACCAGCAGGTGCAGGCGCTCTTTGCCCCGCGTTACCAGTTGGCGCGGCGGGGCATCAGCTTCGCCACCAGCCCGCGCCATGCCAATGTGGTGCTGCTGACGGGCACGCTGACACGCCGCGCGCTGGCGGCGGTGCAGGCGACGCTGGCGACGGTGCCCGACCCCCGCGCGCTGGTCGCCATCGGTGATAGCGCGCTGACGGGCGGCGTCTTTGCCGACAGCGCCGAGGTCGTCGCCAACGCGGCGGAGTTGCTGGGCGTCAACATCGAGGTCTTTGGCGACCCGCCCACGCCCGTGCAGATCGTCCGTGCCATCGAAGAGGCCGCGCGTCTGCTCGACGCCGCTGAAACTGGCACCGACGCGCTAGGCGAGGAAGAGCAAGTGGATGATGCGGATGTGATGGAAGAGGAAGTCGAATGAACGCACTGCTCGCGTTGGTCATCTCGGTCCTGGTGTACCCTGGGATCATCTTCGCCGTGGTCGCGGCGCTCATCTTTGGGGGGGCACGCAGCTTTGCCCGCGCCTCGGCGCAGGGGTGGTCGGGCTTGCAACCGGCGCTGTCGCTGCGCGAGGTGCTGCGACGCATGCGCCAGGGCAGCACGGTGACGCAGGGGGCCTTCGCGCCGCTGGTGCAGGTCCTGCCCGTGCTGGCGGTGTTGTGCCCCCTGTTGGTGCTGGTCTTCATGCCCCTGCCCGCCAACCGTGGCGCGACGAATGGCGACTACACGGCGGATGTCGTGGCGTTGGTCGCGCTGCTGCTGGGGGCACCGCTGCTGCGCATCGTGCTCGGCTGGGCCACGCCCTCGCCCTACACGCGGCTTGCGGCTACGCGCTCGGCGCGGCAACTGTTGGGGCTGCTGGTGCCGCTGGGCCTGGCCGTCGCGGTCGCAGCGGCGGCCTCGGGCGCGCTGAATGTCTTTAACATCGCCCTGCACCCGCATCTGATCAGCTTCATCCCTGGCTTCCCACCCGCCAATCTCTTTGGGTTGGACGCGAATAAGCTATTCGGTTTGGCGCGTATCGTGGCGGGGCTGGCGTACCTCACCTGCCTGCCGCAGCTCGCCCGCCTGACGGCCATCCGCGAGGGCCAGGGCAGCCTGGACCTGATCGGCAACGAACTGACCGAGCTGAGCGGGCGCGAATTGCTGACGATGCGCATCGCCGAATGGGTGCAGTTGGTCGCCGCGCTGGGTTTTGGCATCGCACTCTTCGTGTTGCCCTTCTTCGCGGGTGACAGCCTGCCAGTGGTCGCCTGGCTGGTGAAACAGTTTCACTTCCTGACGGCGGATAGCATCCGGGCCATCATGGCGCTGCTGGCGGCGCTGCTGACGGCCATCGGTCTGGGCGCGTGGGAGGGCATGGCGACCTACATGCGCCCACGCGAAGATACCGAGGCCCCGATCTCGACGTGGTTTGGCACCCAGACCTTCCTGGGCATCATCGCCATCTTGCTGATCGTCATGGCGCAACGCTATAGCTGAGTTGTCACGCGTCGTCTCCTTTGTGCTACAGTGTCATGGTTGAAGCCACCATCTGTCGCACCAAGGAGACTTTTCGCATATGCGCGCCGCCGTTTTTCATGCACCCCACGACATTCGCATCGCCACCGTCGCTGACCCCGTCTTGGTCGAGCCGACCGACGCCATCGTGCGCATCACCCATGCGTGCATCTGTGGCTCGGACCTGTGGTTCTATCGCGGCATCCAGAAATTTCAGCCTGGCTGGCGCACCGGCCACGAGTGGATGGGCATCGTCGAAGAGGTCGGCGCGGAGGTGCGCACGGTCAAAAAGGGCGACCGCGTCATCGCCCCCTTCGTCTACTCGGACGGCACCTGTGAATTTTGCCAGCAGGGTTTGCAGACGGCGTGTATCCATGGCGATGCCTGGGGTGGCGAGGGCGACATGGGCGGCCAAGCTGAGGCCATCCGCGCGCCCTATGCCGACGGTACATTGGTCAAGGTGCCTGAATCGGCCAGCAACGACCCGAAACTCTTGGCCGCGCTGCTGCCGTTGAGGGATGTGCTTTCGACGGGCCACCACGCGGCGCTGCGGGCGCGCGTGCAG
>JBBQSR010000527.1:0-2963 GCA_038234855.1 Ktedonobacterales bacterium
CATCACCCCCGCGAAGCCCGCCAGACCGACCAGCAGTCCCAAGATGGCGCAGAGGACGGCCATGCCCGCGCGGCGCGAACCATGACGCTGCTTCTTGGGTCGCTGTTGTTGCAGGTGGTGGCGTTCAGCGGCGATGTGGCGCAGGCCATCCGCGCGGCACCAGTCGCAGCCCGCCATGTGCTCCTCGACGGCGGCGTCTTCGGCGGAGGTTAGGCGGCCATATAGATAGGCCAACAGGGCATCCTGGGCCTCATCATGATTCCATTGGGGGGGGGCGTGCTTGCGCGCGCGGTGCTGGCGTGGCATCCCTGCTCGTTCTCTCGCATCCCTGGCGACGAAATATCCTTTAGAGAGCGTACCATAGCCCGCGCCGCACGTCAATGGGGCGCGTTCACAGCAGCCAGCGTTGGGCGAGGGCCTGCTCGTCGTCGGTCAGGTGATAGAGCGCGTTGACCTCCATGGCGATGGTTTTTTCCAGCCGCTGCGCGACGGGGTAGTGCAGCGTATCGTCGGGGGCGGACCCATAGGTGGCGTAGTGTCGACCCAGCTCTAGCGCGAGGCTGGCGAGGCGCTGGCGCACGTCGGGCGTGCCGAGCGCGATGGGCAGCGCGCGCAGGGCATCGGGGTCGATGGTCGGTCGCGCCAGCAGATAGGCCGTCTGCGTCAGCGCCAGATACGCGCGCAACGGGGCCGAGTTGAGCAGCGCCACCAGCATCAGCAGCGTTTCCCGCGCGTTGCCATCGGGCGCGGTCAGTTGCAGGGTGAGGACGGCGGAAACCGGCACCGCGCCGCCCTCATCGAAGGCGGCCTGGGGCCGCGCGGCGGCGCGTGGCAGCACGATCTTGGCGGCACGCCACTGGTCCGGCGGGGCCTTGAAGGCGCTCGCTGGCAGCCAAGCACGCGGCGCGGCGGTGAAGGGCATGATCTCGCTGGCGCGCAGGATCTGCACGCCGCCAGCGAAAGCGGCGAGCGATGGTTCAGGTGCTTCTTTGCTGACTTCCGCGCCGCGCGCCACCGTGACGAGGTCGCCCAGCGGCACCCGCCCGATGGCCCCGTGCGGCTGGGCCAGCTTCGCCAGGAAGGCGCGCTCGGCCTCGCCCAGGGCGTAGCGCCAGGGACCGCGTCCCTCGGCCAGCGCGGTCTGGGGCAGGGTGCCCTCGCGCCGCCGCTCTGACCGCGCGGTGCGGCTGTGGATGGTGCGCGGGCGCTCCTCGGGCGTTTCGGCGGGTTGTTCGTCGTCCTCGTCATTCAGGTAGGCCATGCGGCTGAGCGACAGGCGCTCGATGCGCTCCCATTGCATCAGGGATTCCGGCGTGGGGGGCGTGCGGCGCAGCAGCAGCAGCACCGTGCCGGGGCCAGAGCGAAAGACGCCCGTCACGTGAGCCAGGTGCTCGACCGTCCAGTCTTGGCGCAGTTCGGCGCGCAGGGTGGCGGCGGCGGGCTTCGCCAGGAAGGCCTCAGGCAGGGCGATGGCGAGCGCCCCGCCCCACGCCGTCAGCCCCATGGATTGTTCCAAGAAGCGCAGCCACACATCGCGCGGCGGCGTCTTCGCCTCGAATCCGCCATAGCTCACCACCACGCCGCGCGCCGTCGCCAGCGGGGGATTCGTGATGACCAGCTTGAAGCGCGCGTCGGCGGGCAGCGTCAGGCTGTCGGTCTGGTGGATGTGCAGTTGCAGCGTCTTGCGCCGCGTCGCGGGCAGATCGGGGATGACATGGGCGATCATCCGGCGCAGCCGCAGGTCGGTCACGTGGCAGGCGATGGGGTCGGGGTCCAGCCCCCAGATGCAGCGTTCGATCTCCTGGGCGACGCGCTCCGCGCCCCAGCGCCGTACGCGCCCCCGCGCGGCGAGCGCCTGGGTGGCGGCGATGAGGGTGTTGCCGCTGCCACAGGCGGGGTCCAGCACGAGCATCCCCGACAGGTCCGCTCCGGGCACGTAGCTGGCCCATTTCATCAGGGTTTGCGCGTAGGGCAGCGGCATCGAGGTGACGCCGCGCTTGCGGCTGCCCTCGACGCGGGCGAAACCGTGCTCATACCAATCATCGGTGGGGTTCGCGACGGCAGTGGTGGGCTTGCTGCCAGGCAATGTTTCCATGGTGCGGTGTCTCCGTGGGTCGGTCGCGCGCTCGCTGGCCAGTGGCGCGTGCCCCCTTGTCTGACACAGCATAGGCGCACGACCCGCCGCACACAAGCCAGCGGGCCTAATGGGCTAGCGCAGTAGGCCCTGCGGAGGTGAAATGTGCGAGACTCCCTGACATATCCATGGCACAGCCCCTCACACGCGCACCAGCAGCGCGGCGGGCAACACCCGCACCTCGTAGTGGGTGTCGCGCAGCGTCTCGCCATCCATCTGGGCGTTGACGCCAGCGGGGCAGTCGATGGTGAGCGTCTGGCCATGATAAAAGCGCACCTCGGGCGCGCCCTCGTGCTTGCCCTGCTTGACGATGGGCAGCAGATTCATCGCCCGCAGCCGCGACATATAGCGGATCGAGCAGATGTCGAAGATGCCGTCGGTGTGGTTCGCCTGGGGATTGATGCGAAAGCCGCCGCCATAGGTCGGGCCGTTCATTACGGCGACCAGGACGTGGCGCGACACCGCCTGCCCCTCTAGCACCTCGCCATCGAGCCGAATGGTGAGCCAAGGGCACTTGCGGTAGCCAAAGAAGAGCCGTTGCAGCGAGGCGGTGTAATACAACGTGATGCCCGTCATGAGGGGGAAGCGTTTCAGCCGCTCCGAGGCGACTGTGACATCCGCATCGAGCCCCACACTAAAGGAATTGGCGAAATAGCGGCCATTGGCGACCCCCGCATCGGCATCGGCGAGGGGGCCGGTGAAGGCGCGTTCGAGGGCCTGGGCGGTGTCGCGCGGCAGCCCCAGCGTGTTGCACGCGAAATCATTGCCCGACCCAGCGGGGATGATGCCCAGTGGCACCCGTTGCTTGGCGGCGAGCAGACCATTGACC
>JBBQSR010000528.1:0-2958 GCA_038234855.1 Ktedonobacterales bacterium
CTCGACGTGGATGTCGATGCGGTCCATCAGGGGGCCACTGAGGCGCTTCTGGTAGCGGGCGATGGTGGCGGGCGAGCAGGTGCATTCGCGCGACGGGTCCGAGTAGTAGCCGCAGGGGCAGGGATTCATCGCGCCGACCAGCATGAAATTCGCCGGAAAGGTGACGCTGCCCTGCGCGCGCGAGATCGTGACGAATTTGTCTTCCAGCGGCTGTCGCAGCACCTCTAGCACGTTTTGGCCGAACTCGGGCAGTTCATCGAGGAAGAGGACGCCACGGTGGGCGAGGCTTATCTCGCCGGGGCGGGGCCAGCGCCCGCCGCCGACCAGGCCCGCATGGCTGGTGGTGTGGTGCGGCGAACGGAAGGGGCGCTGGCGCACCAGTGGCCCCATGTCGCCGCCCAGCATGCCGCTGACCGAATAGATCTGCGTCACCTCTAGCGCCTCGCCAGCGGCCATCGGCGGCAAGATCGAGGGCGCGGCGCGGGCGATGAGTGTCTTGCCCGAGCCAGGGGGGCCGCTCATCAGGATGTTGTGCGCCCCGCTGGCGGCCACCTCGATGGCGCGCTTCACGTGCTCTTGGCCACGCACATCGGCCATGTCGACCGTATAGGTGGGGGTGCCGCCGAGCAGCATCTCTTCGGGGCTGGCGATGAAGGGTTCGATCAAGCGGTCGCCGCGCAGGTGCGCCACCAACTGCGCCAGATGCTCCACGGGGAAGACGCGCACATCGCTGATGAGCGCCGCCTCCATCGCATCCGTCGCGGGGACGAAGACGGTGCTGATGCCCTCTTTGCGCGCGATGGCGACCATCGGCAAGATGCCCGAGGTGTGCCGTACCGCGCCATCCAGGCTCAGTTCGCCCAGGAAGAGGCAGTCGGTCACATCCGCCGCGATCTGCTCCGAGGCGATGAGGACGGCGACGGCGATGGGCAGGTCATACGCTGGCCCCTCTTTGCGCAGGTCGGCGGGGGCGAGGTTGACGGTGATGCGCTTCATCGGGAAGACGCAGCCACAGTTCTTGATGGCGATGCGCACCCGCTCCTTCGCCTCATTCACGGCGGAGTCGGGCAGGCCGACGATGGTAAAGGTGGGCAGCCCCGCCCCGATGTCGACCTCGACCTCGACCAAGGCCCCTTCGAGTCCGATGATGGCGCATGTGCGCGCTTTCCCCAACATTGCTTGCCTCTTTTCCCCTATGACACCGCGATGGCTGCCCGTTTGTGCCGGCTGACGCGGAATGATCGACCACTGGAGCAAGCCAGATCTGGTGTCGGGATTGCTCACAAGGTTGACGGCTTCGCGCGAGCAGTATAAAGCGCGTGCCGATGCGGTGTCGAACAGCGGCCCATTTGGCCTAGTCCTATGGCCCGTGTCAAGGGCGAAAAGTCCCCCCAGGAAGAAGGATAACACCACTTGACACCTCTACCGATGCATGGCATACTCAGTACAAAGGTTTTCGTCAAAGTGTGCCCTGTGTTCTCGGATTCGCCTGATCTCGTGCGCTTCGCTTGCCCCCCGCCCAAAGGATTCCCCTGTTGAAACACCCTGCCCCCCCTTTCGGCTTTTTTTCTGAAGTGCCTCGCTGTCCGCGTGTCTGCTGCACCCCACCATGCCGTGACCAGCAAACGATGCCCATCCTCTTTCTCAGCCTCAATCGTTATGATAAAGAGGTACCCTGTGTGACCTACCTAAAATCGAGTGGTAGATAGTGCCTACGCGGTCCCATGGTGGAGTTGGTGAGTAGCAAGGATTGATGGGAGGAACAAGCAAATGACGTGGCGGCAATACGCAGGAAATTTCGACAACCCGATCAATCCTGAATATGAACAAGAGGCGCGGCTCGTCGAGCAGTCGCGCGCGGGTTCGGAGCGCGCGTTTTCGGCGCTGCTCGCCCGCTATCAGCAGCCCGTCTTTCGCTTGATCTTCTATCTCGTCGGCGACGATGAAGAGGCGCGCGACCTCACCCGCATCGCCATCAAGAATGCGCTTTTGCATATGCCGAGCGTCCCGGCGGGGTTCAGCATCCGCCCGTGGCTGCTGCGCGTGGCCGTGCTGGTGGCGCTGGACGCCGTGCGTGAGCGCAGCGAGACGCCCCAGCAGTTACTGGAATCGTTGCAGTTGCCTGCGCCCGCCGCCCCGCCGCGCATCGTGGACGCCGACCCCAGCGACACCGACACGATGGAGCTGGGCATCACCCGCATGGAGACCCTGGCCCAGCGCCCCGAAACCGCCATCGCCGACGCGTGGGATACCCTGCCCGTCGATGTAGAGCGCGAACTCATCCGCCGCCTGCTCTCGGGGCTGCCCGAGGGCGACGCGGAGCTGCTGGCGCTCGGCGTGGTCGGACAGATCCCCACGCGCGACCTCGCCGCGCTCGCCGGAACGAGCCAGCGCAGCATCCGTCGCCGCATCGCCCGCGCCTTGATCCTCTTTCAGAGCCGCTATTATAGTGTGCGCCATGATGCCCTGCCCCCGGCCTCCGCCGAGAAATCGTTGCCCCTCACCGAGGCCGCCACGACCCCGATAGAGCTTGCCCGGCGCGGCTTCACCGATGCCAGCGACCGCGTCATGCGCACCCTGCAAGGCGTGCGTACCAGCTTCGGCTCCACCGATGCGCAAGAGCGGCTGCAAACCCTGCGCGCCACGGACGTGCCTGCCGCCGAGGTGGTGACTGGCCCGCCGCCCGCCATGCCGCGCCGTTCGTTGCCCCTCGCCGCCCCGTCACCGCGTGGCCTGGTAGATGCCGAACCGACGATGCCCCTCCCCCGCGTGGGGAATGGCCCGCCCGAGGACGGCAGCGCCGCCTTCACGGACTGGACGGCCTCGGTCCCCAGCATGGATGTCCCCGACCTCACCACCGCGCACACCCCCGCCGTGACGGTGGAAGCTCAAGCGACCGCGCCGCTGCCGCGTTCCGCGCATGGCCCGCCGCCGCCCTCGGTCATCCCCATGCCGCCC
>JBBQSR010000529.1:0-2955 GCA_038234855.1 Ktedonobacterales bacterium
ACCTGACCATCGTCCCCAGCGCCGTCGACCTGGCCGGTGCTGAGGTCGAGTTGGTTGACATGCCAGAGCGCGAATATCGCTTACGCAAGGCCATCGAGGCCGTGCGCCGCAATTATGATTACATCCTCATCGACTGCCCACCCTCCCTGGGGCTGCTGACGCTGAACGCGCTGACCGCGTCGGATGGCGTGCTCATCCCCATGCAGTGCGAATATCTGCCGCTCGAGGGGCTGAGCCAGTTGCTCAACAGCGTCAAGCTGGTGCGCGGGCGCTTTAACCCCACGCTGGAGATCGGCGGCGTCATCTTGACGATGTTCGACCCGCGCACGCGGCTGGGGACCGAGGTGGTGCGCGAGATTCGCACGCACTTCCCCAGGGAAGCCTTTCAGACGATCATTGGCCGCAACGTGCGCCTTTCCGAAGCGCCCAGCCACGGCAAGACCATCTTGGAATATGACCCCAACTCGCCGGGCGCGCTCGCGTACCGAGCACTCGCAGAAGAGGTGATCAGTCGTGGCTGATAATTCCCCCCGCCTGGGCAAGGGGCTTGGCGCGTTCTTTGGCAGCCCTACCCCCTCGCCCTCCTCCACGGCGGAGGCCCCCACCGCGCCCGCGATGTCGCTGGCCGACGCCGTCGCGCCCAGCCACACCCTGATGGTGCCAGTCGACGCCATCGACGCGAACCCACGCCAGCCCCGACAGACGCGCAACGACCAGGCCGACGCGTCGCTGGCCTCGCTGGCAGAGTCGGTGCGGTCGCATGGCATCATTCAGCCGCTGATCGTGGTGCTGCGCCCCGGCAACGCCGAGACTGGGCCGCGCTACCTGCTGATCGCGGGCGAGCGGCGCTGGCAGGCAGCGAAACAGGCGGGGCTGCGCACCGTGCCCGTGGTGGTCAAGAACGCCACCCCCCAGCAGATGCTGGAAATGGCGCTGATCGAGAACATCCAGCGCGAAGACCTGAACCCCATCGAGATGGCCCACGCCTTCCAGATGCTGCTGGAAGAGTACGGCCTGACGCACGAAGAGATCGGGCGTCGCGTCGGCAAGGATCGCTCAACCATCACCAACGCGGTGAATCTGCTGCGCTTGCCGCAAGAGGTGCAAGACAAGCTGCTGATGGGGCTGAGCGCCTTCACCGCTGGCCACGCCAAGGCGCTCATCGGCATCCCGAACCCCGAAGACCAGGTCAAATTGATGAACCTGATCATCAGCCAAGACATGAGCGTGCGCCAGGCCGAGGACGCCGCCCGCGCCTATAAAGATTCCGCGCTGCGCTTGGTCAGCGACCGGCGGGGCAGCAAGCACGACACCCCCGACACCCGCGCCCTGGAAGAAGAGTTCCTGCGCGCCGTCGCCTTGCGTGTCGCCCTCAAACGCAACGCGAAGGGCGCGGGGACGCTCACCATCACCTTCAGCAACGAAGACGAGCTCAACATGCTCTACGAGATGATCGTCCTGCGCGGGCACTCCGAAGAGTTTTAGCAAAGGGGCGGGGGATCGGCCCCCCGCCTCACGGCGTGATGCCCAGCCCCAGCAACACGATCGCCGTCACAATCAGCGGCGTCGCCAACAGCGCGGGTAAAAAGTTGCCAGGCCGCAGATCGGCGATATCCAGCAGCCGCAGACCGATGCCGATCAGCAAAAATCCCCCGGTCGCCACCAATTCGGGGACGATGTACGGGTTCGCCGTCAGCAGCGGCGCGACGGCCCCGGCCCCCAGGCTCAGCCCACCCTGCACCAGCACGATCACGAAGATCGACAGCAGCACGCCCCACCCCAGTGCCGCCGCCAGCGCCAGTGCCGCGAAGCCATCGAGCAGCGACTTGATCACCAGGTCGCGCAGATCGCCATTCAGGCCGTTGGCGATGGAGCCAAGGATCGTCAACGGCCCCACGCAAAAGAGCAGACTCGCCGCGACGAAGCCCTGGCCCACGCGCGTGCCGCCCGCCGCGCCGTCGCCCCGCGTCAGCCGCCGTTCGGCCCACTGCCCCACCTGCGTCAGCCGATGCTCGATACGGATGCCCTCGCCCGCCACGCCCCCCAGGATGAGGCCGCCCAGCACCACCAGGCCATTTTTCGCTCCTAGAGCATCACTCAGCCCCGTCACCGTCGTGAAAAGGCCCAGCGCGATGAAGAGGATGCGCCCAAAACGTTCCGGCAAGCGATTGCCGATCAGCGTCCCCACCGTGCCGCCCACCAGCACCGTCAGCGCGTTCAGCAGCGTCCCATCCACCGCGCCAAAAATCGTCATCAGTTGCGTCGTCTCCGCGCGTGGATTTTTACCAGGGTCGACGTTCCACCGTCTCGGCGACGACCGGGAACTCGGCATCAAAGGCGGCCAGCCGAGCGGCGACGTCGATCAGTTCGCGGTGCAGCGCGGCGGGCGCGCTGATGTTGAGCGTCAAGATGCGGCTGCGCATCTCGCCCAGCAGCGCCGCGTAGCGGTCGCGCGCGTGCTGTCGATGGATGTTGTAGGCCCGCTGGTCGCGCACCGTGACGAAGCGTTTGCCCGCCAGCGTGTCGCGCCGGTGCCGCAATTCGGCCAGCAGCCGCTCGGCCTGGGCCTGGTCGGCGTCGGCCTCTTTGCCCAGTTCCAGTTCACGCGGCAGCGCCCCGCCCGACTTCAGCACGTGAAAGGCCATCGCCCGATCCTTCGCGTGGGGGTTTTCATCCAGGTCGAGCGGCTTGCCCGCGTTCGGCAGATTATCGAAGGCCCCCTGCTCCATCGCCTCGCGGATGCGCTGGTCGGCGAGCGTCTGCCAGCCCTGCGGCGTGCGACGAGGCGGGGGCGTCGCCGCATCGGGGGGTTGGGGGTTCGGGGGATTTTGTGACATCGGCTCATCCTTTCGGCGCACCATTCGCGTGCAACGTCTCTTCTTTAACCGTACCATATTTGGCTGGCGGCGCGGCAAGTGCGGGCGCTCACCCCCTCGTTTCTTGAGTAATGAGTGT
>JBBQSR010000530.1:0-2954 GCA_038234855.1 Ktedonobacterales bacterium
CATCGCCAGGTTAGTGGCATAGTCGCCGTGCTGCGCCTGTTGGGGGCGCTCCACGTCGAAAAGGGGCAAGCCGTCCTCGGGCAGTTCCAGTTCGCCGCGCTCGTGCAGCGCGGCAGCGGCGGCGATGATCATCCGCCGGATGGTATCGCGAATCATGCTGATGGCTCCTCAGTCAAGGTGATATTCGGTGAAATGCGATGCACGCGGCCCGCGCGGTGTCTGCTGACCGGCTCTGGCCACGTGCATGGGGAAGGCAGGGGAGCCGATCAGATCTTACGAGCGCGACGCGCGTTGTCGACGTAGTTGCGCAACAACTCTTCGATGACGGGCAGGGCGGCGAAGCTGTTATCCTCGGCGACGGTGATGGGGGCGTCGGTGCGGGCGTCGACGAAGGCCAGCGAGTCGGGGGTGCGACGTGGGCGACGCGCGCGGCTGCCACCGATCATGCGGCTAAAGGACATGACGGCGTTATCGACGTTGAGGTCGTTGCGTTGGGTGTACGACGCGTCACCGCCAAAGACACCACGCAGGGTGATGTGGTCGATCTCGCCCATCGGCACGCTGACGATGCTCGCGCCGCGCTGCTGCACAAAGAGATCGGGTGTCATCACGATCAGGTGATGGTCGGCATCGAGCAGCAGGCGCAACGATTTCGCCAGCAGGTACAGGCTGCCCACGGTCAGGAAGGCGAACATCCCCAGCAGGGCGAGGGAAATGATATTGAAGTTGGGGGCGATCGTCGCGAAGAGCGCGATGCCCAACACCGCGCCCAGCGCCGCGCTGCCCGCCCAGCCCAGGCTTTGCCGCTGCACCGTCGGGCGATGAACGGGGATGACGGTCCATCCCTGTGGTAACAGGGCCGCGTCGCCCCGCGCCGTCTGCAAGATCTGCTCAACCTGCGCATCGCTCTGAATCGCCGTCGTCATCGCGTCTGCCCCCTCGGGATGCTGAACCTGTGGACACTATCTCGCCTGATTATAACACACACAACGCGAAAAAACGCCCCGCCCGCGCTGGCTGATGCAGCGGGGCGGGGCCTATGGCGGCGGGGCTACGGCTTGACGAGCAGGAAGTCGGTGTACACGACCTCGATGCCCACCTGGCCCGACAGACCCCAGGCACCTTTGGCGGTGTAGGTGGCGTCGGTCGACTGGCCCACCTGGGTGCCATTCACGAAGAAGGTGTAGTCCGAGCCGACCGCGCGCACCTTCAGGGTGTTCGCGGCGTTGAGGCCGCTCTTGATGGCCGCGTCAGCCTTGAAATCGATGATGCGGGTGGGGTCTTGACCGCTGACGGCTTTCACGAAAGCCCATTTGCCGTTGCTGTCGATGAGGAAGGCGTAGTAGTTGCCCTTGCTCGGACGGCGGAAAACGATGCCATAGCCACTGGTGAGGTCACCAGTCGTTTGTTTCACCGTCACCGACGCGACGGCATCGGCCACGTCGGTGACGGGCGCGAAGCACAGCACATCCTGCGTGATGTGATAGCCATCTTTGGCGAAGGCGCAACCAGAGTCAGTGGGCCACTTGTTCGCGCTGGAGGTAAGCGGATCTTGCAGATAGGTATTCGAGTTCGCGCTGCCACAGGCCGCGAGTAACATCAGCGAGAGGCTGGCCAGCAGGGCACCAGCGCGCAACCAGCGCGGGGAAATATCCATTGGTCGTTACCTTCCTCATTTTCCCAAAAAATGGCGCTGACGGCGCGAACTCGCCGCAACACCGTTGCCATTGTACCAGGGGATGCTGTGTTATGACAACCACGCACTGCACATTTTCGCGCGCAAGTGGCATGCCTGCCGCGCGGGAACAGCATGCTGATGGTCCCCACTCATCATTCTCTGCAAGCTGAAGCAAAGCGGCAGGTCTGTGGCATATCGCCTGGCCGAGGGACCGTTACGAGAATGGCGGCCTGTGACCGTTACGGAAAAGGCGTAGCACCGAGCGGTATGTAGGAAGCGGAGGAAATGGGAGGCGAACCGCCTATGCGACTTTCCTCCTCGGGCGCGGATCGTGTATGCTGCGACAATGAGTACACACGTTCCTTTACTCGTCCCAGAGCTGAGTGTGTCAAACATCGCGCACAGCGTCGATTTTTATACCCGCATTCTGGGATTCACCATCGCGTATCAGCGCATTGAAGATGGGTTTGCTTACGTGGTTCGCGATGGCGTGCACCTGATGTTCGATGCGATTGAGGTTGGCCGCACCTGGAAAACAGCCGAGTTCGCCTACCCCCTTGGCAGGGGGGTGAATTTCCAAATCAAGGTAGCGAGCCTTGCTCCGCTCTTGCGGAGGCTTCATGAGCATCATATTCCCCTTTTCCTTGCGCTTGAGGAGCGATGGTATCGAAAGGATGCGCGTGAAGTCGGCCAAAAACAGTTTATCGTCCAAGATCCCGATGGTTATCTGCTGAGGTTCTATGAATCCTTAGGGGAGAGGTCGATTTCCTAGGAGCGGTACCCGGCGCAAAACGTGTCACATTTCGTGAGCGCCCATCACATCCGTTCAATCGCGTTATCGGGGAACGAAATGACCGAAAAGGTCGCCGTGTGGTAACATGAGGGCTGATTCCTTCGCAGCGGGGCTACCACACTATGACGCGTACGACCCACACCGTTCATACCGCCAAGCATGCGCCGACGCGCATCGATCCCTTTGACGCGCTGCTGGCGCACGCGACCCTGATGGTCGATAGCCAGGGGTGCGTGCTGGACCTCGCGCCGCAGCGGGGCGCGCCGGAGGGCATCATGTTGGGGTGGGGCATGCCGCAGTCCGACGCGCGCCAGTTCGTGCATTGGCTGCGTGGCAAGCTGGACCGCGAGGCACGCGGTCCCTATGCCATTGTGCCCATCCCAGCGGAGCAGTGGCCGACCTCGCTGGCGCGGCTGGGCGCGCCCAATGATGGCGAGGCGGTCGCCATCCACCTGGCTGATGGTACGGGCAGCCTGGGCTGGA
>JBBQSR010000531.1:0-2947 GCA_038234855.1 Ktedonobacterales bacterium
CGAATTCGTGCGTTTTATCGAGCCAATCTTTGAAGAGTTGATAGAGGGTTTGGCCGCGCTGGTCGCGTTCGCGCCAGCGCCGCTCGTTGATGAGCGAGATGGTGGCGTTGGTCTGCGGATCGAGATCGATGACCAGGACACGCTGCCCGTGCTCGACGGCGAGGTAGTGGGCGAGCGCGATGGTCACGGTCGTCTTGCCGACGCCGCCCTTGAGGTTGATGACGCTGGTGATGACGGGCATGCTGACGAGTCCTCCGGTAATGGGCGCGCCCCGACGAATCCCCATGGTACGATGCCGCCCGGCGCTGTCGCCACTCAGTGTGCCACGGATCGGGTCAGGCGTCAATAGTCCTGGGCAAACGGGGGATAAGCACTTCATCGTCGTGATGCGTGCCTCCGGCATATTCCGACGCTCCCCCTGCCTATCAATAGATCACTGTGAGGGGGAGCATTTTCGGGAAATGCTCTGCTTGTTAAGCGTCTGGGGCGATGATCTCGATGAATGTCACGTCCGGGCTACTATCGTCTGCACCAGCGCTCTCAGCGGGGGCATCCCAATCAATGCGACTGGGGTGATCTGCGGGCATCCATTCACCAGGGACCAACTGCGTGTACCGAGGTAAATCTTCGGGCATAGGGCTTCCCATCCGTTCTAGGGTAGCGCGAATTTCTACGCCGACGTCTTCCGCCGCGAAAAGGATTTCTCGTTCTCCCCGGATGTTACGTTGGCGAATCCGCAGTGCCGCTTGCGTGCGTTGGAAAATATTGATACCTAATTCAGCGCTTCCCATCCTGGAGGCGGGTTCCACACCATACGGGTGCATATGCCACACCATCATGCGGTGGCGCGTTGCATCGTCATAGAGGCCCGCGTAATTAGCGTTGGTGAGGGCTAAGTGCTGTTGCTCGGTCACGATTCCGCGATACGCCACTAATTGATGCAACTCTCCATCAAAGCGCTCCAACTGCTGGCGATATTCCACGCGCAACTGCCATTCCTCTTGCGCTTCCAAGTTTTCCGCCCCCAAGGCCGCCATCCATTGCTTGAACGGTTCGGCGTTTGGGGACTTGATGGATTAGATGAGGCGCAACGTCGTTTGCATATTGGCACAATCGGTTGGCTGCTTACGCCCTGTGTTATCCGGCATCGTGAGCGTGTGTGCGCCAATAGCGTACACACCGCGTTCATTCTCTTTGAGAAAAGCGCGCTTGAAGTCCGACCAATAGCGCCGGGCATTAGGACTAGCAGTGATCGCACCCCAAACATCCACCAAGGAATAGAACCATTCTTCCTCATACCACGTTCACCGAATAGGAAACTGCGCAAAGAGTGTGGTGCTCAGTTGCTTGTCACCGATCTCTATATAGGTACCCCTTTCATGGTCTACGCTGATGAGCGTGTGTACGCTAGTATCGTACACACGGTTTCGCCTATTCAATTCTCTGGGTACGGTGACATGTCCGATAGGATCGGACATGTCAATTCCGCGCAGTGGGCGTAGTCGTTATATTGCTTGGTTTCGTTGTCCATTGCGGGCATCCGCTGATGGGGGTTTGTGGGCTGAGTGACGGGGCACGTCACAGCGAGTAGGCGCGCCCCGACGAATCCCCCGGATACAATGCTGCCTGGCGCTGTCGCCATCCAGCGTGCCACGGATCGCCCCAACCGTCAAGAGTCCTGGGCAAAGGGGGAGTATTTCGCCACTTGGCCGCTCACCAGTAGAGCCCCCCGGCTGAATATCGCATACTTTCGCGATGCCATCATAGCCACGAATGGTCACGCGTTGCGAATCGTGAAAGCTCGTATCAGGTGGTGCCGTCGGGTACGTCATGGCCGTGGTCGGCGTCCCACAGCCGAGCAGCAGCAGCACAGCCATCGCCGCCAGGCCCATGGCACGCCGCCCGCACCGCCGCGAACGAACCAGCAACATCGACCTGCTCGCACCCCTCGCCCCCAGAACTATGAATGGCCTACCCGCACGCGGTCAGTCTAGCAGGTTTGCGGTGTCCGTCAAGCATGCCTGTGGGGCAACGTTGCCAAGGCGGATGCCCCGCTCTCGCCCTTTGCCCCGCGATTCGTCCCATGAAGAGGGTCCAGATCGCCCTTTTTCGCTCGTGCATCCGTGCCGACAAGGAACAACAGGGATACCACCATACGAAAGAGGACACCCTTCCATGCATCCTACACCCTTGACGGCGCAGTGCCGCTTTCCGCTGGTCGATCCGGCGACGGCGACCGACCCCATGACCCGCGCGACCTATGGCGAGATCGAGCGCGAACTGGGCTTTGGCATGGTGCCCAACGTCTTCCGTTCGCTCGGCAGCCAGCCCTTGATCTTGGAGGGCACGTGGCGCATCTTCCGCGCGGTAGTGCTGCATGGCACCCTGCCGCGTATCGTCAAAGAGTTGATCGGCACGGCGGTGTCGTCGGCCAACCGCAGCCCCTACGCCCTGGCCGTGCACATGCACTCGCTCGGCGTGCAGGGCGTCGACAAGCACGTCATCGAGATGGTCGCACAAGACCGGCTGGATGACGTGAATCTGGCCCCCAGCGTGGTGGCGCTGTTGCGCGTCGCCTCGCAGTCCGCGCGGCTCGGCCCCGCCAGCATCACCGAGGCGGATCTGCAAGATCTGCGCGACCACGACCTGACCCAGGAAGAGATCGCTGAAGCCTTCGCCGCCATCAACCTCTTCCAATACGTCAACAGCCTGACGGATCTGGCACGGGTGCCGGTCGATGCCCTCTGAGGCGGGGACCGACCTCGCGGCGTCGCTCGCCCTGGCGGCGGAGATGGGCGCGGCGCTGACGGCCACCGCGACGCTCCCCGAACTGGTCGCCGCCCTCAACGCGCGGTTGAAATGGCTGCTGCCCGCCACCCAGGCCGCCCTGTGCCTGAGTGAGGAGGATGCGCCGACCTTTCGGCACATCACGCGCCAGCACGCGACG